>JAQSWE010000162.1 GCA_029266795.1 Alphaproteobacteria bacterium
CGAAGAGGCTGAACCTCTCGGCAAGCTGGAAATGGCGTTCAAGCTGTCGGTTGAAACCGAGCCGCTAGAAAAGAAAATCTACCTTGCCACCAAAGCAGGCACGATTTCCAAGGAACAGCCACGCGCTGACCTGCTGGAAGCTGCTGTAGCCGCGAACGTTCTGACTTCGGACGAAGCAGCAAAGGTAAAGGAAATGGACCGCCTGCGCCGTGCAGTCATCGACGTCGATGCCTTCCCGCATGCTCAGCCCGCCGCGAACGATGCCCCGAAAGCAACGCCCGCAGCGCCACCCAAAGTCGCGTAAGCGGCTTAAGTCCAAAACGAAAAAAGCCCGGCGGTTTTTATACCGCCGGGCTTTTCTTTTAGTGTCTGGAGTTTACGCGCGGAGCATGTCTCGTTCCATGATCCGGCGGTTAATATCGTCGGTGAAGGTAACCGCATCTTTAATGAAAGGGATAATAATTCGGGCACGACCGGTGCCGGAAATAATGATGTTCGAATAACCGAACAGCAAGCCCGCCGGGGTGCGCATGACCTCTACGCCCTCGATGCGGTTGTATGGCATGGAAACCACTTCCTGATTGAAAACCCCGCCGCCAATCACCACGCGGCTATCGGTTGCCGCTAACATTAAATAACGCTTGGTGGTGAATTCGGTGAGCAGCAAGATACCTGCAACCATCGCGAAATAGATCGCCAACGACGGCGAATAAAACAGGGCGATAAGCGCTATAATCAGCATCGCGATGCCTTTCCAATAAATTCCGGGGCTTATTTCGGCAATATGAACCAGATTTTCTCCCGGTAAAAGCAGGCCCGAAACCGAGTACTTTTTCTCGGTAATCAGATAATCGTCTTCCAGATATGACATTGGGCGCATGGTTAGCCTCCTGAACGGCAAGTTATGTGCCCTGTGGCACGTCAGCTTTACCAAGGCTTATGTACCGTTGAAGGTTCCCTGCTATTTCAATAAAACAGGTTCCGCACCGCACCATAATCGGAATTGAAATCGTTGACTAATCCACCTATTATCAATGCAGGGAAAACTGTCCTCCCTCAAAAATCATAAAAGGTGAAAAATGACCAACGTAGCGCCGCAGTCCAAACCGCAGAAAACGGTGACGCTCACGGACAACGAAACCGGCAAAACCTACCAGTTTCCGGTGCTCGACGGGTCTGTCGGCCCGCGGGTCATTGATATCCGCAAGCTTTACGCCGAAACAGGCATGTTCACCTTTGATCCCGGCTTTACGTCCACCGCGGCCTGCGAAAGCGGCCTGACCTACATTGATGGCGATAAAGGCGTGTTGCTCCACCGCGGGTACTCGATCAAGGAACTGGCCCTCAAGAGTGACTTTATCGAAGTCTGCCATCTGCTGTTATACGGCGATCTTCCCGATGCGCAGCAGCGTAAGGACTTCCAGAACAACATCACGCATCACACCATGGTGCATGAGCAGATGCAGTTCTTCTTCCGGGGCTTCCGTCGCGACAGCCATCCGATGGCCGTCATGGTAGGCGTGGTCGGTGCGCTTTCGGCCTTCTACCACGACAGCCTCGACATCGACGATCCTAAGCAGCGCGAGATCGCAGCACATCGCCTGATCGCGAAAGTGCCGACGATTGCAGCGATGGTGTACAAGTACTCGATCGGCCAGCCTTTCATGTATCCGCGCAACGACCTCAGCTTCGCGGAAAACTTCCTTTACATGACGTTCGCCGTACCGTGCGAACCGTACAAGATCAACCCGATCCTTGCCCGTGCAATGGACCGCATCTTTATCCTGCACGCCGATCACGAGCAGAACGCGTCCACCTCCACCGTGCGCCTTGCTGGCTCGTCGCGCGCGAACCCCTTTGCCTGCGTGGCCTCCGGCATCGCTTCCCTCTGGGGTCCGGCGCATGGCGGCGCGAACGAGGCCGTGCTGCAAATGCTCAACCAGATCGGCGACAAGTCACGCGTGCCTGAATTCATCAAGCGCTCGAAGGACAAGAACGATAGCTTCCGCCTGATGGGCTTCGGCCACCGCGTCTATAAAAACTACGACCCGCGCGCTGAAATTATGCGCGACACTTGTTACGAGGTGTTGAACGAGCTGGGCATCAAGGATCCCCTGCTGGAACTGGCTATGGAGCTGGAAAAAGCGGCGCTGGCTGACGAATATTTCATCGAGAAAAAGCTCTATCCGAACGTCGATTTCTATTCCGGCATTATCCTGAAAGCCATGGGCTTCCCCACCAACCTGTTCACGGTGCTCTTCGCCGTGGCGCGTACGGTCGGCTGGATTTCCCACTGGAACGAGATGATCCAGGAACCAACGCAGAAAATCGGCCGACCGCGCCAGCTTTATACCGGTCCGGTCGAACGTCCCTACGTATCTCTCGAAAAGCGTTAATTTTCGAGATTGTCGGGAACTGTTTCTTCCGTGACGCGTTGAATGCCGGTTAAGGCAGAAAAACGTATAACAGGAGATTCAGATGAAAACCCAATTCTTTGCGACGACCGCTATCGCGTTCGCGCTTTCCCTTGCCATTCCCTCTTCGGCCCATGCCCTCGAAATCGGCGTCGGCGGGAAAACCGGCGTTACCGGTAATGTCGGCGGCATCGTTGGCGGCACCGCACGCACCACCGAAAGCGTAACGGGCAGCGTTCACGGCAGCACCGATACCGATATTAACGGGGTCACGACTTCGGAAACGAAGACCCAAACGCAAGCCACCACCCGCACCGAAACCGACCTCGGCAGCACAGTGGACAGCACTGTTTCCACAACCAAAGACGTGAGCGTCGGCGCAGCCGTGAATGCAGATGTAGATACGCGCACGGAAGCAGCTGCACCGCCCGTCGAACATAAAACGGCAGTCGTCAAAAAGAAGAAGAAAAAAACGGTCCGCAAGGCACGCCGTGAAATACCTTCCGAAGTGACCACCGAAAGCCAGACGAGCGTCCAGACGCAATCCACAACGCAGACAGGTATCAATACGAATGCAAATATCGATACCAATGCCGACATCAACACAAACGACGGCACCCTGCTGGGCGGTCGCCTGCGCACCAATAACAATGTGCAGATTAATCGCTAAGTATTAATACCAAACGGACCATGTGCGATGCGTCGGATGCGCATAGATGCCCGCCTCGTATCCACGGTTCCAAAGGATATGATCAAGATTAACTGAAGTAACGCGGCTGCCTTCACGGGCAGCTGCGTTTTTCATGAGCTCGACTGCGTGAATTCCGGCCATGCGGATTTCGGTTTCCTCGGCACTGCCCGATTCAATCATCACACCGCTGTCAATTTTCTCCGCGAGCGCGGGAGCATAGAGGAGTACCCCGTCATGCCGCAGCACATGCGGCACCATATTGTCGGCAAAGATGGTTAACACCTCCATATCGTCGAAGGCCGCAGGCGACTGGCCTTGCAACCCGAGATAAATATCCGCTGCGAGTATCTGCGCACGCTTGTAAATAGCCACCTCTCGCCCTTTATAAATCGTCACGTCACGGAAAGTTGGCCAAGCGCCAATGATATTCACGAGATTCGCAGCCGAATTGCCAGCAGACGCTAGAAGCCCCATCACGCTTCCGCCATGATCTGCGATAATACGCCGCCCTGTTTCCTGCAAATGGCGGGCAAAGCGCGCCATTAACTCCTCCAGACGCTCATGCTTGCCATGTGGAATACCAAAAACTTCATGGCATTCGTGCAGCGTTGCGGAAGCCCATTTCATCGGGACATTCAGCCGATTTGCCGCAAAAGCATTTTTTAGCGCGCCTGCAATTTGATTATATTCAAGATATATACCGCAAGACTGGGCCACCTTGAAATACGCCGAGCCGAAATTGACGCTATCAAGGGCGATCACGTAGGCGGCAGTTTCTTCGGGGGCGGCGTGTGACAAAAAATGGTGATTTTCGTCAAGCTTTGTTATCAGGGGATATTTTTTGAGCAAATCCGCTGTGTAGGATTCAATCCTTGTTTCATCTATTTTAATGTAATCCGCCTTCCCCAGCACCCATGCTGCATCGAGGCGCACCCGTTCGGGTAACTTTGCAGAGAGCTGGGGGTTCACGGCTTGCCGGGCATGCGCTGCAACCATTCCACGACCTTCTCCCCGACTTTGAAGTCGTAGAGATTGCTGTGACCGCCTTTATCCACGGTGACGAATTCTTTGGGGTGTTTGGCGGCTTCGAATAGTTTCTTGCCCAGTTCATAAGGCACGACGCGGTCATCTGTGCCGTGGATAACCAGCAGGGATGTCTTCACCTTTTCAATTTTGTCGATGCTTTCGAAACGGTCGAACATCATCATGTCGACTGGCAGAAAAGCATATGCCGTTTTGGCAACAGCAACAGCGCTGGTAAACGGAGCTTCAAGCACAAGCTTGCGCGGCTGGAATTCGACCCCCAATTGCACCGCAACACCTGAACCAAGGCTTTCGCCGTAAAAAACAAGTTGATCGAGGCGATATCCGTTATCTAGGAGGTAATTCACGCAAGCGCGGCCATCCTTATAAAGCCCCTCCTCTGTCGGGCTTCCCGGATTGCCGGCATAGCCACGATATTCGCATAGCAAAATTCCGTACCCTAATTTTTGATAAAACGCTGCAGTTGACCCACGGTGGCTGATATTACCGGCATTGCCATGGAAATGGACGATCACTTTACCGTCGCTTTCGCGCGGCGGCGCGAACCATGCGATATTCTGGAAGCCATCTTCTGTTTGGATTTTTAATACTTTTGCCGAAAGCGATTCCGGAATTTTCGGATCGCCCAAGTCCTTTTCAGGGAAATATTGCAGTCCGCGCTGGCCCAGATAAACGGCCAGCACCACGACACCGTAAATAATGAGGCCGATTAACGCAAAACGGACCAGCAGTATCATGCTGTTTCCCTCATCAGGCTTCCGTACAGCCGCGAATACGCACCACCAGCCGACAGCAGCTGCGCGTGGCCACCACTTTCGATGATGCGCCCATGCGACATCACGTAAATGATATCCGCATTCATGATCGTAGACAGCCGGTGCGCAACCACAATCGTCGTGCGGCCTTTCTGAAGCCTTTCAAGCGCCATTTGCACAAGGCGCTCGGAAGTCGCATCAAGCGCGGAGGTCGCTTCGTCGAGCAACAGGATCGGTGCGTTGCGCAGCATCGCGCGCGCAATCGAAATTCGTTGCCGCTGCCCGCCCGAAAGCTTCACGCCATTTTCCCCAACGCGCGTCTCGTATCCTTCGGGCAGCTCCATGATAAATTCATGCGCAGCCGCCAGCTTCGCGGCTTCGATAATTTCTTCCTCGGTGGCCGCAGGCCGGCCATAGGCTATGTTCTCGCGGAGCGTATCGTTGAAAATAGCGACTTCCTGACTGACGAGCGCCATGCTCGCCCGCAGGCTCTCGATGGTCACGTCACGGATATCGCTGCCGCCGATCCTGATTGAACCTTGCTGCACATCGTAAAAACGGGGGATGAGATTTAGGATGGTGGATTTCCCAGCCCCAGACTCCCCAACGAGCGCGATCGTTTTGCCGGCAGGCGCCGTAAAACTCACATCGTGCAAAGCATCAGTGCCATCAGCATAGGTGAAAGTCACGTTCTCAAACACCAGGGTGGGCATATTTGCGTTAAGCCTCTGCGCCCCGTCGCGGTCGGTGATTTCCGGTTTTTTATCCATTACACCGAACAAGCGGTCGAGCGCTGCCAACCCCATTTGCATGACGTTACTGAGGCGCGCAAGACGCTTCATGGGTTCGAATGCCATGATGAACGCGGCGATGAAGGAGAATAACTTCCCTGCAGTGCTTTCGCCAGCCATCACTTGCGTGCCGCCATAGACGATGATCGTCACAATCGCAAGGCCGCTCAGCAGCTCCCCGATCGGAGCGAGGATGGCCGAGATGCGGAAAGAGCGGTTCATGTATTTATAGATTTTCTCGATTGTGCCATGCACTCGGTTGGTTTCGAAAGCTTCCATACCGTAGGACTTGATGTGCCGCGCGCCCTGAAACGCCTGCCCCAACATGCCGGTCAGGTCGCCAATGCTGGATTGCGTATTCATAGCCGCCTTGCGAATTCTCTTCCCCAGCAGCATGACGGTATATGCGGAAAGCGGAAACACGAAGAGTGAGATCAGCGCCAGTTTCCAGTCCTGATAAAACATCACGCCAACCAGGAAAAGGACAGTGAAAGTGTTCTTGCC
>JAQSWE010000163.1 GCA_029266795.1 Alphaproteobacteria bacterium
AAGCACTCCAATGATCGGCGCGATGAAATTCAGGGGGCTATCACCCTTGATGCCAAAAATCTTTTTGCCCGAACCAAACATGCTGCTGAGCGATCCGGCGGCCATCATTGCGCCAATGAATGGTGCGGCTGTGCCAAGCATCGAACCCATAGATATAGCGGAACCGATCCCCGACATTCCCGCTGCACCATAAGCGCCAGCAGCCGCAGATGCAGCCCCGCCACTCATGCCTATTCCCGCTCCGAATGCGCTAACCGCGCTTGATCCGAAGACGGACCCCAAACCAGACACAATACTGCTCAGGCCGCTTGTCAATCCGCCGCCGAGCGCACTAAGGATGGATGAGACACCCCCTCCGGTTGCGGCATTTGCAGTGCCCGCCGCTGTGCCGCCCATTACCCCCATGATTGCCCTGCTCACTGGCGACAGGACAATGTCGATAACAGGTCGCAGGATCAGCGTCTGGAACATGTGCTTAATAGTGTCGCGCAGGTTTTCCGCGAATCCTTTGCCCGACTCGAAACCTCGCAAGAGCGCGTCCGTCAGTGACCGGTTAATGTCGCGCGCCGTCTGTTGCCATGCATCTGATGCCGCTTTCGCTGCGTTCTTTGCGGCCTCTAACGCCTCGCCCCGCTTCGCCTCGGTTGCGAGTTGCTTCGATAGCTCAAGCCTACGCTCGAGCATGTTGATGACATTTACATCAATATTGTCCGCAGCCCATGCGCGATCGAGAGCGCCCTGCAGATCGGCTTGCCCCATCTTGGCGACTGCTTCTGCCCCGAACTCCAACAGATTGTTTTTCTGCTTGAGCGATTCGAGAGATTTCTCGTCTGCGGCAACAAGGGAAGCGTAACCATCCAGCCGCTTCTTTTCTTCAGCCTCCAGCCGTTTTGCAGCTTCGGCGTTTTCTTCCTGCGCCACAGTCGCTTCGGCCCATGCCTGAGCGGAGGCCATGATTGCCACACGCTGAGATTCCAGCGGAGCGGCGGCGGCAGCCCGAGCAGCGGCACGCAGCTTCACCTGGACGGCATTCAGGCCGATCGCTTCGGTTTCTTGCTGCAATCGAGCGATATAGTCGGCGGCGGCTTTAGTGGCGCGTTCGTATTCAGATGACTTGTCGACCTGCACGGCAGGCGCGCTGCCAGTCTGGTAGTTGAGCGCCTTCTTAACCGTCTCAGCAGACTTCGTTATCTCCTGATTACCACCAGAGATCCGCTTTACATACGCCTGGTGCTCAGCCAGAGACTTGTCACGCAACATCGAAAGATTCTTTTCGAGTTGGCCGATCTCGTGAAAATCACCTTTGATGAGCGCCTGAAACTGCCGGCCGCGGGTGACCACGGTGTCGCCAAGCTGAGAAAACACCATCTGGCCTAATGACGCAGCGCCAAGCAGACGCTCGATCATTGCGCCCACAGCCTCGCCGGCACGTGAGAAGAAATTCATTCCATCGCCAGCATCGTGTGTCGTTTCTGTCACGCGAAGCAGCGAGGGCAACAGCCCTTGGGTAAGGCTCATGAACGCATCGTCAACACGAGTACGGATAGCGCCGAGCTGATCCTGAAACTGTGCGGCTTGTGTGGCGGCTTCAGCGGAAACCCCATGAAACCGATCTAAGTTGTCGGCCAAATCGTTCAGCACCGGCAATGCATCGGCTCCAGATTTGCCGAACAGATCCATTGCAAGGGCGGATTTTGCGGCGCCGTCCTGGTAGCCCTGTAGTTTCTTGATGGCGTCTTCCATCACAGCCGCCGGATCGCGCAACGCGCCAGCGGCATCCCGCGACTCGACATTCAGAGCACGCAGCGCACGATTCGTCATGTTGGTTTCCGAGTCGAACGTTGCCATGCCTTTCGAGAGCTTGATCAACATGGACTCTATTTGCCCGAAGTCGTGACCGAACTCCTCGGACACCTGCTGCATCTTTGAGAGGTTTTCGATAGACGCGCCAGTTTTCTGTGCCGCATCGTCTAGCTGCGCCAGCAGATCAATGGAATGACTAACACGATCAAGCGACGCGCTGATTCCGGCGTAGGCACCAACTGCGGCAAGCGCGCCTGTAGCCAGACCGGCGAAGAACTCCTCGACGGAAGCCGTGGCAGTGTCGAAGTTTTTCTGGACGCCCTGTGCAAACTTGAGCGCGTCCTGAGAGCCTTTATCCAACCCTTTCGTGTACTCGGCATATTCCAGCGCGAGTTTCACTACCAGGGAGCCTAATGCGGACATTTACTTCGCCTCGTGTTTCTTGTTCAATACCTTCATTGCCGCCGCTTCCATGATTCGGATGTCGGCAAACAGTGGCTTGCGCTTGTTTCTTGGAACTTCGTTTAACCGGATTGCCGCTTCCGCACCGGCGTAATTCAAGCCGATGTATCCACCCATGCCGGCAACTACCCACTGCGTTTGCAGGTCGAAAAAAAAGAGAACTGATTCCCAGTTCTCCTCATATACCCAGCAAATTTCCTCTTCCGGCTCAGCCCTGCGTCTTGCCTCCTCGATGACTTCAGGAGGGGCGCCCATCGCTTCCATCCCGGCGATGACGTTATCGTCTACCGCTGCTGCAGCTGTTTCGCGGTCACCCGCCCAGTGGCGAGCAACCGCTTCTAGTTTTTTTCGCGTGCCTTGAAGAGCGATTCCCAAAAAGCTGCGCTCATCGCAAGCAGTGCGGGCGGTATATTAAGAAGCGCACGAAGATTGTCATCGTTGAAATCTACCGGCTGGTTATCGTCATCAAGCAATTCTGACCAACCGACCAGGACCTTTTCCATCACTTCTTTTCCTGGAAGCTTTTTTAGTTCCTCTATCTCGTCCATGCCAGCGCGGCGGAACTCGACATTGAACGCGGACCGATCAAATCCGCCCTTTTGATTGGGCGTCTCAACGGTGACGCGAGAGACGAAGGTGGGTTTTTGTGTAAGTTTGAATGCCATGTTATTTCACCGTGATAATGATTTCGTCATTTCCTGTATCTGGCTGGAGGTCGAGACCGAGATTGATCATTGCAATGCCGTCGCTGTCGGCATATTGCGGATTTGTGAGCTGTACCTTTGGGGCATCTATTTGTACGATTGAGCCGGCAGATACACCATGAACAACAGAAAAAGCGTCGAGCGTCCCGAGCCGTACCGCTTCATGCCAGGCGTAGCTTGCTACCGGAACCATCTCAATAGATGTTTGGCCGTTGGGCTTGCGATCGGTCATGATCACGGACTCAGAGCCGATGAGATTCCGGTACACAATCTGGTTGCCCATATCGATCGACAGACTCTGCATTGCGGCAGATACGCCATGCAGAGTCATGCTGGGCGTGTTGACCTTGTTCACGGCCAACGGCGCTTTGAATCCCGTGTAATCCGCTCCGGTCGGCAAAGGTGTATCGGTGGCCGCCGTGTACAGACCGGTGAACTTGAAGCGCATAACCGGAATACTCTTGGCGTTTAACTCAAACGCCACGTTCCCCCGCGAGTTTGTCATCTTATGCAGCACGCCATCCAGGTAGTAATACAGCGTTGCCGTCTTAGGATTGTTTGTGACTGGGGCGTATTTCACATCGGTGGAAGCGGTAACTGTCTCTGAAAAGCTGCATGCCTGCAGGAGGGGGCCCCAAGCAGGAGCAGTACCGGCAACACCAGAGGAAGCAAGCTCTATCTCCAGTTCGCATTCAGAATGCTGCGCCACCGCCACTTGTCCGCCAGTGCCAAAGTACGGGCGGATATTAGTGCGCTCTGCGAACTCCGCTACAACCGGCTGTGGCGTGATCGCGCGCGCCAGCATGGAGTTTAGAGGTGCGGTAGGGACGGGATCGGTGCCGACAACAGACTCTAGTTTTGCGAGCAACAGAACGTTGCGCATCAGTTTAGCCATTCTTCAAATCCTCTTCAGTTATGGGAGTGCGTTTGCCGGTAGCGGGATCAAACAGGTATGAGCCGCCCTGCCCTGCGTATTCATCTACGCGGATAGCATCAAGCGCGCTTTTCGCTGGCGCAGCAGGGGTCGCAGCCTCCTGTGCGGAGTCTGTTTTCTTCTTTGCCATGGGAATTCCTAGTGGGGTGTGCGGATGCGGAAATTCATGAAGTAGGCGTAGACGCTTGGATCGGCTTCATAATCAGCGTCACCGCTTTCTTCATCGGACATATAACCTGGAATTGCCTGTAATGCCGCCTCGATCTGCGGGCGAAGTGCTGCAATCTCCGTGCGAGCCTTCGCAAGGATTACCACTGCTATCACGTGCTGGTCATATCCGCCGCCCAGTACCCAGCGCGCTTCCGGGGTGGTATCGACGTCGAACACAATTGCTGGCCAGATTGGATTAGAGGGTAATTCGACCGCCCAGGAGTTATCCAGCACCGATGAAAGCGCGGTGATTACATCAGCGTGAATGGTCATTTGCTGAGCTTATCGAGTTCTTTTTTCAGCTTCGCTTCCATGGCGGCTATGGCTTCATCTTTCTTGTTCTCCAAGGCCGGTTCGATAAACGGAATTGGATCAACAAAGCCCGTAGGAGATCGACGCCGAATGCTTATTCCGTCAGCCTGAACCTGACGAAGAACTGTTCTGACCTTCCCGTTTTTTGTGGTTCTTGTGTAGTACGACTCTATAACACCTTCTTTACCGGAAGCTGGCGGAACTATCTTGTGACCGAACTCCACGAATCGCCAGTAATAAGGATCATTCTGCCGTCTTACAACAATCCTGCCGGCCTTATTTACGGCAAGATATTTAATAATCTTCTTACCGTTCCCAAGACCACGGCCATGGCGCACGCCAAGGTGATATTGCGCCGTTCCCTCCGGAACATTCTTTTCACGCTTGATGACGATATTGTTTATCAGAGCGCCCGTCTTCCTCAGTCCTTCGGATTGCGCGATGCGCCTGGACTCTTTCTTCAACACACTTCCGGCAGCCGCAGCCATCCGGAGTGCCACCCTATCTTTCATCTCATCGCTGACTTTAACAAATGTCTCGCGGAGATCACCCAGTCCCTCGATAAGCTCATCTGCCATCGTTCATCCCCGTCGAGCAAGTCAGTACAATGAATCGATGCGCTTCGCCAAAATCATTCACGTGCGCAATGTCATACAGTTTGCTGTCATAACTCACACGCATATTTGTCATCACGCCTGGAAGATAGCGAATGACAAACTCCGTACGGACCTCGCCGGCCTTGCCGCCATGATCCGTCACCCTGCGTTCATTGCCGGAGAGGTTGGATACCTTCGCCCATACAGTAGCGAATAGCGTCCAGCTATCGACGATCCCGCCTTCCGAGTCCCGCGTCTGCGTGAGCGACTCGAGAGTGATCTTGCGGTTCAGTTTTCCCGCGCCAGGGGTGGGCATTAGATGCTCGGAATCCAATAGCGGCCAAGCAATCCGCCAATAAATGGCAATGGCTCACGTTTGGCTTCGCTGGTGGCCTCACGATTCTCGTACCAATGCCCGATGTTCAGAAGCATCCATTGTTTGATTGATTGCGGAACTTCGGCGGCACTCGTCCAGCCCGCGACATAACGTACACGCACCGCGTTTATTTCCGGGTAAGTACTCGGCCATGCCAGACCAGTAGCTATCTTGATCCACCCCGGGCCACTATCACTGGCGTTATCCAGCTTGTAACTGCTGGCGGAAAGCGTCTGTTCATCTCCGTTTTCGTCCAAAAACTTTATGCTGGTGACGCTCTGCACTGGCGGATAATCCAGCCTAATGTCGGCAGGAAACACGTCCAGCGTCTTTTCCCATGTCTGTGTTATCAAGGACCGGCCTGTCTCATGCTCTGCTGCTTCCCTTGCTGCCACGATCAGCGCCGAAATCAGCGTATCCTCATCGTCACTTGTGACACGCAAATGCGCCTTCGCCTCGGCGAGCGAAACCGGCTCCGTTGCGGGAGGCATAACGACTCTAGTGGACATGATTACCTTAACTGAGCAGGGCGACGTTCGCGAGATATTCGCAGGCGCGGGCCAGAACCAGCCGGAGCGTCAACGGGAGGAATGCCGCTTGCTTGCTCGATTGCGCCTACGCTTGCCGCGTTTGCTTGTGTGGCAGATAGCGCCGCTAGGAAATGGGTTTGAACGATTGCCGAGGCAGCAGCGATGTTGTCTTGTATGCTTGGCGGGCAAACAAGTATGTGCGCCTGCGTGATTGCGCCTGCTGTGCCTGTATTTGCC
>JAQSWE010000164.1 GCA_029266795.1 Alphaproteobacteria bacterium
CCTTGATTCACTCGGCTTCAACCTTGTCGGTTACGGCTGCACCACCTGCATCGGCAACTCCGGCCCGCTGCCGGAGCATATCGAAGAAGCGGTGAAGGCGGGCGACCTGACTGTTGCGGGCGTGCTGTCCGGCAACCGCAACTTCGAAGGCCGCATCCATGCCTTTGTGAAGGCGAACTACCTTGCCTCCCCGCCCCTCGTTGTCGCTTATGCGCTCGCGGGTTCGGTGAAGATCGACATTTCGAAAGACCCCATCGGCACCGGCAAGGACGGCAACCCCGTCTATCTGAAAGACATCTGGCCCAGCCAGAAGGAAGTCGCCGATACGCTGAAATCCGCACTGACGCAGGAAATGTTCAAGAAACGCTACGCCAACGTCTTCCACGGCCCCGCCGAATGGCAGGCCGTGCAGACCGAAGGCGGCGAGACCTATAAATGGAATTCGTCGTCGACCTATGTGCAGAACCCGCCCTATTTCGCGGGCATGACGATGCAGCCGGAAGAAGTGAAAGATATTAAAGGCGCGCGGGCGCTGGCCGTGTTCGGCGATTCCATCACGACCGACCATATCTCGCCCGCCGGTTCGATCAAGAAAGACAGCCCCGCCGGCGCCTACCTGATGAGCTATCAGGTGCGCCCGATCGACTTCAACTCCTACGGCGCGCGCCGCGGGAACCATGAGGTGATGATGCGCGGCACCTTCGCCAACATCCGCATCAAGAACGAAATGCTGGGCGGCAAGGAAGGCGGCCTGACCCGTCATATCCCGTCGAACACCGAAATGCCGATTTACGATGCCGCGATGAAATACATCACCGAAGGCACGCCGCTGATCGTGTTTGCGGGCAAGGAATACGGCACGGGTTCAAGCCGTGACTGGGCGGCCAAGGGCACAAAACTGCTCGGCATCCGCGCGGTCGTGGCGGAAAGCTTCGAGCGCATTCACAGATCGAACCTCGTCGGCATGGGCGTACTGCCCCTGCAGTTCAAGGACGGCATGACGCGCGCCGCGCTGAACCTGACGGGCGAAGAAACCTTCGACATCGCCGGAATCGCAACCGGCCTCGAGCCCCGCATGGATTTGAAAATCGTGATCCACCGCGCGGGCGGCGCGACCGACGAAATCACCGTCTGGTGCCGCATCGACACGCTCGATGAAATCGAATACTTCGCGAATGGCGGAATTCTCCATTACGTCCTGCGCTCGATAGCCAAGGCTGCATAAGGTTATTTTTTGAAGAAAGGGATTTTGATGAAGTTTTCATGGCTTTGCGTGCTGGCTGCGCTTGTTATGGCGTCGCCGGTCATGGCACAAAATCCCGCGGCGACCGGCGGGGCGCAGGCACCGCTGCCGAACCCGCTCGACCCGCCAGCCCCGCCGCCCTCGGCGGAACCGAAGCCTGACTGGATGGGCTATACCCTGCCCTATGCGGGCGAGCAGAGCGACCTGTCGAACCCGCACCGCACCGCGGAGGAAATTGTCGCCTGGGTGCAGGGGATTGCGACCGACGCCCTCACCTTCACCTCCAAATCCGCTTACGAAAACCTGACAGCAGCGGGCGCCGAGCTGAAATACGAGGAAGTGAACCCCAAGCTGTTCCGCATCAAGGAAAAATTCACGCCCGCCGGCTGGGCGAAATACGCAGCCTATGCCAACCAGTCGCAGATGATCGATAAAGTGCGCAACCACGAATTTTCCGTCACCACCATCATGAACGGCAACGCCACGATCACCGAAAATGGCGCGGTCGAAGACCCCACGACCGGCAAGCGCACCTATCGCTGGCGCGTGCGCGCGCCGCTGATGATCACCTACCTGCTGGTGAATGCGCAAGGCGAGCAGCAGGCTGTCGAGGACGGGCAGTTTGAAGTGACGCTGGAACTGGCGCGCGGCCCGCAGAAAGGCCCCGAAGACGCGGGCCTGCTGATCGACGACTGGAGCGTCGCCGCGAAATAACGGCTTAGGTTTTTTTGAATAATGCGTCGATCGCGCTGCGGTGGGTGTCTTTCCTGGCGATATCCGCCTCGACGCGCGTGATTTCTTCCTTCAGCTGGACGACATATTCGCGCAGTTCCGGCACCGACATCTTGTCGAGCGCGCGCAACTTCGGGCGTTTTGTTTTGGGGTCGTTTTCATCGTCGAAAATCATCTATAATGCTCCCGTCATTCAAACCCGGCCATCATAGCGGAAAATAAAAGACATGCCAAAAAAACAAATCGCGAAAAAAACGGCGGCAAAAAAACACGCGCTGCCGGCGGAGATGAAGGCAGCCGCCATCCACGACCATGCGCTGGTGATCGAGACGCGCCCCGTGCCGAAACCGGCAGCGGGCGAAGTGCTGGTGCGGGTGCATGCCGCCGGCGTCAACCGCCCTGACATCCTGCAGCGCAAGGGGCTCTATCCGCCGCCCGCCGGCATTTCCGACATTCCCGGCCTTGAAATCGCGGGAGAAGTGGTGGCATTAGGCAAGGGCGTGACGGCGCTCAAGAAAGGCGCAAAGGTCTGTGCATTGGTCGCCGGTGGCGGCTACGCGGAATATTGTGTCGTGCCCGCCGTGCAGTGTCTGCCCGTGCCGAATGGCATCGACATGGTCACCGCAGCGGGCCTGTGCGAAACGCATTTCACCGTCTGGACGAACCTGTTCGACCGCGGACAATTAAAAAAGGGCGAGAGCGTGCTGATCCATGGCGGCGCATCCGGCATCGGCACGACGGCGATACAGGTCGCGAAAGCCTTCGGCGCGAAAATTTTTGTAACCGCAGGCACTGAAGAAAAAGCGAAAGCCTGCATCAAGCTGGGCGCAACAGCCGCCATAAATTACCGCCACAAGGATTTCGTGGCGGAGATTATGGCGCTGACCGATAACCGCGGCGTCGATGTCGTGCTGGATATGGTCGGCGGCGATTATGTCGGCCGTAACTTGAAAGTGCTTGCGCCTTACGGACGCCATGTCAGCATCGCCATGCAGAAGGGTCGCACGGTCGAGGTGGATTTGTTCCAGATCATGTCGAAACGCCTGATCATGACAGGCTCGACCTTGCGTCCGCAGCCGGTATCCGTGAAGGGCGCCATTGCCAAGGACCTTAAAAAGAACATCTGGCCGCTCATCGCGCGCAAAAAAATACGCTGCGTCATCGACAGCATCTACACGCTGGACGAGGCGCAAAAGGCGCATGAGCATCTGGAGGCCGGGAATCACGTCGGCAAAGTGATTCTCAAGGTCATCTAAACCTATTTACATAATTCACGAAATCAGCTTTAAATAAGGGCGGTTTTTCGCCGGTACAAAGCTTTTGCACCGGTTATCTTTGACATATTAAATTCGGTTTGCTATTCCTTTTGCATAACAAAAGCAGATGGAAGAACCCATGTCCCTCACCGCCGCCTTCAACGACGATTACGAAACCGAAATGGCGAACAGCTATGTGCTGGTCGTGAAATACGATGTGGCGGGATACACGCATGTGCTGGCCTATGATTTCATGGCCCGCGTTATGACGATGCGCAACGACGACTATCCCGAAAACAGCCTGCGCATGACGCCGTTCAACCAGCTGGAGCGCGACAGCCTGGTCGATATGCGCGAGGAACTGATCCGCCTCGGCGGCAAGCCGCCCGCATTGTCGCCAGAGCCCCACACGCTCAACAAACCCGCGCGCGGCCTCAACCCGTAACAGGAATTCAAACCATGGCGCTCAGCGACGATTTCAACAGCACCTACAGCCCGCGCAAGATGGGTGACAACGTGTTGCGCGTCGAATACGACTACGTGAAATTTTACTATGACTTCCAGCAACGCGTGCTGGCGACGGCGTATCGCTACAACGACGCGGGCGGGACGACGGTAACGCCGTTCTCCCAGCTTGATCGTGACGCGCTGGTGGAAATGCGCGACCTGCTGGTGGAACTGGGCGGCAAGCCCAAGGAACTGCCGCCCGAAGCGCCGACGCTGAACAAACCCGCGAGAGGACTGAACCCGTGATCTCCGCAGAAATGTGGGACGGCGGTTACGACGACCCCGCCCCTCCCCCCGCTAAAAGGACACCGACCGTGAAAGAACCGCTCTCGCTGACAGATGCCTTCGCCAAAATAAACGCCATCATGGAAAACGCCGTGACGCTGCGCGTCTATAACGGCGGCATATACGCCTATTACGATTTCGCCCAACGCGTGCGGATGTCGTCCATCACCGGATCGCAGGTCGTCACACCGTTCTCCGAACTCGACCGCGAGACGCTGGTCGCCGCGCGCGACAAGCTGGTGGAGCTGGGCGGGCAGCCGCCGCAGCTGGCGCCCGAGGCGCCGACGCTTAACAAGCCTGCGCGGGGGTTGAACCCATGAGCGACACGTCACTGACAGACGCCTTCAACACTATGCATCCGCAGTTGAAAAGTTCGGCGGTGCTGGGACTTTATAACGGCACAACCTGGATCTATTACGATTTCGCGCAGCGCATACGCCTGACGCCGGTCGAGGGCGGCCATAACACCACCTCATTCGCCGAACTGGACCGCGACGTGCTGGTGGCGGCGCGTGACAAGCTGGTGGAACTGGGCGGCAAGCCGCCGCAGCTGCCGCCCGAAGCGCCGACGCTCAACAAGCCCCCGCGCGGCCTGAACCCGTAAAGGACTGAAAAAATGGATTTGAGCAAAGCATTCAACAATACGCAATACGCGGCCACCAACAAAACCCCCTTCGTCCTCGACCTGTATGTCGAGACGCGCGCGGGCAGCATGTACAACTCCTTCGATTTTCTGACGCGTAACATGTTCACGCGCTCAGGTTCCAGCGAAGGCGGTGTGACCGTCACGCCGTTCAGCCAGCTGGACCGCGAAGTGCTGGTTGCGATGCGCGACAAGCTGGTGGAGCTGGGCGGGCAGCCGCCGGAACTGCCGCCCGAGCCCGGTACGCTGAACAAGCCGCAGCGCGGCCTCAACCCGTAACAGGAAAATCTGACATGTCCCTCGCCGAAGATTTCAACGACAATAACTATGGCCGCAAGGTGAATGATTTCGTGCTGTCGGTGTCATACAGCGTCACCCCCGGCTCATCGCTCAGCACCTATTTCCAATACGATTTCATGGCGCGCATCATGACGACCCGCACCAATGGCAGCGACGGCGGCGTTGTGGTGACGCCATTTTCGCAGATGGATAGCGAATCGCTGGAGCAATTGCGCAATCGCCTGATAGACCTCGGCGGCAAGCCCCCTGCCCTCTCCCCCACGCTCGACAAAGGATTGCGCAAGCCGGGCGGGCTGAACCCCTGACCTGATTTCAACGCCTTGCCGCAGATTTCCGGCCCGCTGATGCCCCATCAGCGGGCTTTTTGCTGCAGGTTGGGAATTTTAATTTGACAGAACAACCCGTCTAAAGTATCTTTGTTAAATATTTTTGTCATTTCAGGGAATATTCAACATGGTTTTAGCTAATAAGTTTAATGATAATTTCAAAGCGCAATCCCTCAACGATATGATGCTGGGCATGTATGCCGCATCCAATTACGGCAGCAACGCCTATTGCTTCGCGCAGGCCGCCCGCATTACGACCCCCGTCAACGATACCGGCGCGACTGCCGAAGCCGCGCCGCGGCGCATGCCGGCGCCCTGAGCGGCGGGCAGAATCATCTGGACTCCGAGGGCCGCTATCTTATAAAGTCAGGCCATTCTCCCTAAAGCGATTGAAGATTTTCAATCGTCGCCCTTCCCCCGAAGAGCGCGCGGGCGAGAAGTGTATCTTGCGCGAGAAAACGCGCGGAATTTTGAAGGAGTTTTTAAATGGCCTACCCCTTGATGCCCAAAGCGACCGCCGCATGGCTGGTCGACAACACCGCCCTCACCTTTGACCAGATCGCCGAATTCTGCGGGCTGCACCCGCTGGAAGTCCAGGCGCTGGCGGATGGCGAAGTGAATTCCGGCATCATGGGCACCAGCCCCCTCATGAACGGCGAGCTGACGCAGGAAGAAATCGACCGCTGCGAAAAGAACACCAATGCCAAACTGAAAATGATGAAAAATGACCTGCCGAAGCCGCGCGCCAGTTCCAAAGGCCCGCGCTACACGCCCGTCACCAAGCGCGCGGAAAAACCCAACGCAGTCGCCTATCTCATCAAATCATACCCGATGATGTCCGATGTACAGAAAGC
>JAQSWE010000165.1 GCA_029266795.1 Alphaproteobacteria bacterium
ACGGCGGAGGAGATTGCGATTGATGACGCCGAAACCATTACCACCAGCTTCCCCGGCTTTGCCGCGCTGATGAATAGCCTTGGCGCGAAAATCAACCCGCAGGCTTAAAAATATCGCGGGATAATTTTCCACGCGCGGTCTGGACGAGGACGGATGCCGTCCTAAATCTTTCCCTATGCACCCAAACCTCGCCTTTCAAAATGCTGTCGAACCCCTCTTCCGCGCGACTCGGGCGGCGGTCGCGCATAAAGTATTGGAGTTCCAAGCCTTTGCGGCGCATCCTGCAACTGGCAATTATCCGCTTGATATCATTCGGGTTTTAATGTTACAAAGCGTCCTGCCCTTGATAATGTCTTAATATTATGTTAATAATATATGAAGACTTTATTAATGGCTCAACCGCTTTGGGCAACCTGGGGGATATCACATGTCGATTTTAAACTTCCGCAAAACGGACTTTATCCCCGAAGCCTTCGCCACCCAGAAAGTCGTCATCGCCGTCGATGGCCCCGCAGCGTCCGGCAAAGGCACACTGGCCCAGAAAATGGCAAAGCGCCTTGGTTACGCCCATCTGGATTCAGGCGCGCTTTACCGCGCCGTTGCGATGACCGCGCTTGAAATCGGCGCCGATCCCTCCAGCTTTCAGGAAGTGCAGCCGGCCCTGAATATCGTGCTGCGCAACCTCACCCCCGAGCTTCTGTCCTGCCCCGATCTGCGCACGCCCGAAGTGGCAGAGGCCGCGTCCAAAGTATCCGCGATCCCCGAAGTGCGCGCGGCCCTGCTGCAGCACCAGCGCGATTTCGCAGCCAATTTACCGGCTTATGTGGGCGGCGTCGTGATCGACGGCCGCGATATCGGCACGGTCGTCTGCCCCAATGCGGACATCAAATTCTTCGTGACCGCATCGGTCGAGGAACGCGCCCGCCGCCGTTTCCTGGAACTGCAGTCGGAACATAAAGACGCCACTTTCGAACAAGTGCTGGCGGACCTGACCGCCCGCGACCTGCGCGACACGACCCGCAAGGTCGCCCCGCTGGTGGCTGCCGGTGACGCCTATATCCTCGACACCACTAAGCTGAACCCCGCCGAGACGCTGGACGAGACCATTTCGGTCATCCGTTCCAAATTCTTGTCGGAATCCGGCGATGTGGCGGGCAAACCGGTCCCAAAAGCGGTCTAAACCCCAGCAAAACCGCCGTTTTGTCCGCGTTTTAACCCCGTTTTACGTTGACTCTTTTCCAGCCCCGACCTATCTTGCCCGTACCGCTTGAACGGGCCCGGGTGCCGCATGGCAGCCCCTCGAGCGTATTCCAAAATTCCGGCGTGACTGGTTCCTTACGCCCTCCCCCAACAGACATGTTCTAAACACAGTCCGATGGCATCGGGAGGCGATGAACGCATACAGCGCGCCGATCTGAAAGAGAGAAACCAAACAATGGCAAAAGTAGCAGCCAGAGCACTGTCCGAGACCACCGTGAAAGAGATCACCGGTGAAGACTTCAGCTTCGCGTCCCTGCTGGACGAAAGCTTCAAAGGCGTCAAATCCTTCGAAGGCTCCGTCGTCGAAGGCACGATCGTCAGCATCGACAACGATTTCGTGACCCTCGATGTGGGCCTGAAATCCGAAGGCCGCATCGCGCTCCGCGAATTCGGCATCGGCGGCAACAAGCCCGAAGTCAAAGTCGGCGACAAAGTCGAAGTATTCGTCGAGCGCATGGAAAACAAGGATGGCGAAGCCGTCCTGTCCCGCGAAAAAGCGAAACGCGAAGAATCGTGGATCGTCCTCGAAAAACAACACAAAGCGAACGAGCGCGTCACCGGCACGATCTTCGGCCGCGTCAAAGGCGGCTTCACCGTTGACCTCAACGGCGCCGTTGCGTTCCTGCCCGGCTCGCAAGTGGACATCCGCCCCGTGCGCGACATCAGCCCGCTGTTCGGCACCCCCCAGCCCTTCCTGATCCTGAAGATGGACCGCCAGCGCGGCAACATCGTCGTGTCGCGTCGTGCGGTTCTCGAAGAATCCCGCGCCGAAGCACGCTCGGAACTGGTCTCCAACCTCAAAGAAGGCCAGGAGCTGCAAGGCGTCGTCAAGAACATCACCGATTACGGTGCGTTCATCGACCTCGGCGGCGTGGATGGCCTGCTGCACGTGACCGATATCTCGTGGAAGCGCATCAACCACCCCTCCGAAGTTCTCTCGGTCGGCCAAACCGTCAACGTCAAGATCATCCGCTTCAACGAAGAATCCCAGCGCATCAGCCTCGGCATGAAGCAGCTGGAGGGTGATCCCTGGCAGGGCGTCGAAGGCAAGTTCAAGATCGGCACGCGTTACACCGGCCGCGTCACGAACATTGCCGATTACGGCGCGTTCGTTGAACTGGGCGAAGGCATCGAAGGCCTTGTCCACGTCTCCGAAATGTCCTGGACCAAGAAAAACATCCACCCCGGCAAAATCGTTTCGACCAGCCAGGAAGTGGAAGTGCAGGTTCTCGACGTTGATCTCGCCAAGCGCCGCATCTCTCTCGGCCTGAAGCAAACGCAGGAAAACCCCTGGGGCAAATTCGCGGCGGCTCACAAAGCCGGCGACGTCCTGGAAGGCGAAGTGCGCAACGTCACCGAATTCGGCCTGTTCGTCGGCATCGGCGACCAGATCGACGGCATGGTCCATATGAGCGACCTGTCGTGGAAAGATTCGGCCGAAGAAGCCATCAAAGCCTTCAAAAAAGGCGACATGGTGAAGGTAAAAGTGCTCGAGATCGATCCCGAGAAAGAGCGCGTTTCCCTTGGCATCAAGCAACTGGACGGCGAACAGCCCGCAGAAGAAGGCGGCCTGAGCGGCGTTTCCAAGAACTCGATCGTCACCTGCACCGTGAAAGCGATCACGACGGGCGGCATCGAAGTCACCGTGAACGACAACCTGACCGGCTTCATCAAGAAGGGCGACCTTTCGCGTGAACGTTCCGAGCAGCGCCCCGACCGTTTCGCCGTTGGCGAAAAAGTCGATGCGAAAGTGCTGAAGATCGAACGCGGCTCGAAGAAGCTCGAGCTGTCGATCAAGCAACGCGAAATCGACGAAGACAAGCAGGCGATGGCCGAATACGGCTCGTCTGACTCGGGCGCTTCGCTCGGCGACATCCTGGGCGCAGCCCTGCAGAAAAAAGGCGCGAAAGCGGCTGAAACTGCGGAAGAAGCTCCCAAGAAAGCCAAAAAAGCCAAGAAGGACGACACCGAAGAGTAATCTTCCGTTTCGCTTTCAACAAAAAACCCCCGCAAGGCAACTTGCGGGGGTTTTTCTTTGACCTATTTCTTGAAAAACTTTGGAACGCAGTCCTGCCCCTGTGCATTGGCTGTGCAGGAAACGGGGACATCTATCGGTGTTTAATCACAGATAGGACGTCTTTCGTTTCCGTCAGTTTCGACCGTTATAGTCGCAAGAGAAGAGGCAAGGCTTTACGCTTTGCCTCTTTTTCTTTTTTGAAAATCAAAGACGTATTACGTCGCGCGACGGCGGAACTGCGCGGTCTGCGGCGCAGAGATCGCCTGTTTGGTGGAGACGCTATAGACAGGCTTCAACGCGCCCTGCGCGAGCGGGGACTGCGCGACCTCGCAGCGTTCGCGCAGATGCGATTTGAGCGCGGTTGCCGTCTGGCTGAGCGCCTTGTTGATTTCCTGCAGGTAAATGCCGTTCGGCCCGTCGGACATGGCGGCCGCCATATTCGCGTCGTTGACAGGCTCCAGCGCGTTTTTGAACGCTTCATCAAGCGTCGCGACTTTGCCGTCGATAAAACCGTAATTTCCTTGTGTGGTTGCGGCGATCAGCGCCCGCATGCGTTTGGCGCTGTCATGCACGCTCATCGATGCGCTGTTGCTCATGCTGCCGGCCTGGCGTTCCAGCAGGTTCACGAAACCGTAGATCCCCGTGCCGCCGCTGATGCTCGCCTGCCGCGTGACTTCGCCTTGCGCGTCGGTATCGAAGGCGAGCGAGATTTTGACGACCTTCTGCCACAATTCAAAAGTCTGCGGCGTTGCGGTGTCGATAAAGCCGCCGAACTGCGTGGCATTGCCCGCCGCCTTGCGCCATGCTTCGGAGACTTTATGCGGCAGAACCGTGCCGTCATTTACCGCAACCGCCAGCAGCCCCAATTCACGGCTGGCATCGCGGTAGATGTTGGTGAGCGCGACATTGTCGCTCAGGAGCGCGGCATGGTTGAACACGCGGCGCAGCAGGTCGAGCGAGGGATGCGGGGATGTGTTTTCAGGCTGCGCCATCTAATCTGTTATGCCTTTTTGAAAGTTGCGGTTTGCGGTGCCTTAATGACACGCGTGACTTTGCCCGTGGCGTTCAACGTCGCCTGCGCGGCGTCATGCGTCTGCTCGATCGCATCCCACATCTGGCCGCCGAAATACTGGAAGGATTTCAGCACATCCTCGAAACCGTTGGCGAGTTCGGGATGTGCGCCGCGGGACAGCGCACCGACCTTGTTCGCGGGCGCGATCACGCGCTCTTCCGCCTGCAGCAATGTCGCGGGCTTGCCCTCATGCGTGCCGTAGGAGCCCTTTTGCGCGAGCTCGGCAAGCGCGGCGAGGTTACGCGCGGCATCCTGATATAGCTGTTTTGCCTCTGGCACAGTGGCGCTGTCGGCGGCCTTGTTGAACATGTTCTGGAAGTTTTCGACCCGCCACCATTCAGGATTCGCCTGATCTGCCATGATATTCCCCCCTGTTTTCAAAGCTTAACAAGAGTAGTTGAATTATGGTAAATTGTCAAGGTAACGAGTAACAAGCCACTGTAATGCTTAAATTACTTCACAACCTTAAGTTCGGTCTTGGCGAGGAATTTGAAGACGCCGTCGAGGCTGTTCTGGTGTTCTTCCCAGCGGCGCTGCTGTTCGGCCTTGGGCAGCTGGGCGATATCGGTGCGCGCGAGGAACGCTTCGCAGATCGTCGGTTCGGGGAAAAGTTCTTTGACCTTGAGGCGTGTGCGCATCTGTCCTGTTCCTTACGGCGTCGCGATTTTCGGCGGGCGGTTGCCGTGTTCGGGCGGCTGGATCGCTTCTGCGGCCGGCTGCTGGTTTTCGTTGGCGGGCGTCGGCGGCGTGATCTTCGCCTTCAGCGCGAAGACCTGCTGCAGATCGACCTTGTCGAGGTCGGCGGGCTTTACTTCCGGCGCGGGGATATGGATGTTGCTGTTCGATGCAACCGGCAGCGGCGTTGCGGTCACGACAGGCGCAGCACCCGGTTTCTGTTCCGCAACCACCGGCTTGTCCTTGCCGTAGCCGAAGAGCTTCAGCGGCGCGGTCACGATGTTTTTGAAAATCTGCTTCGCGCCGCCCGGGGTGATGCGGCGTTCCATTTCAGCCAGCACGACAGCATTCAAAAGATGCGCGCCCGCGATCAGGCCATGGCCGTTTGCATGTCCGATACCGGCGAACACGCCGGCTGCGCCTGCGGTGATCAGCTTCGGGTGGTTTTGATGTTCGGGGCGGTTCTGGATGGAGTTTTTCACGCCCAGCACGAAGGCGACCGCAACGACCGGTAGAATGAACAACGCCGCACCGCCCGCCATCAGGCCCGCCAGCGCAAAGCCTGTGTTGAGGTAGATGTCAGGGCGTTTGAACATCGTGACAACGATGTCGGCGGCGCGCGCGAAACCTTTTTTCGGCGCGGTCGCGGGCTTGTCTTTCACATCGGCGATATGTTTTTTCGAGATCGATTCCGCAAGCGTGAAGTTCGCCGCCGCAAACAGGAAGCTGGCCGCTGCCGGCAGCCATGCGCCGGAGGCAACCGTTGCGCCTGCAACCACGAGCAGCGCCAGCGCGCCAGCGCGGAGCGGCGTGCGGTCGTCGAACACGAATTCCTTGAAGCGCGGATGTTTGTCGAGCCAGGTGGGCTGTAGCACGGCGGCGGTCTTCAGCGTCGCGGCGATGCCCGTTGCGGTCAGCATCGCGCCGAGGCCGACGGGGTTGGTGCCGGCGAACATCAATACGTCTGCGGTGGTGTAGGCGATACCCGGATCCAGCACGACATGCTTGGTCAGTGCGCCGGGAATTTCCCAGCCTTCGGGTTTGTCGATCTTCTCTTTAGGACCTGCTGCGACCATGCTCTCGAAACTCTCCTGCAAGCGGTGCTTTTG
>JAQSWE010000166.1 GCA_029266795.1 Alphaproteobacteria bacterium
GCTGATGACCGCGATTGCCGCCAACGATGCCTGGGCTGCCTGCCGCCTGGTCGATGCGGGCGCGGATTTCGACAAGATCACCGACAAAAAGGGCGATACCGGTTTCAGCCTTGCGAAGCTCGTTTTCACGGGCGAGGATTTCGGTTTTTTCATGAATGCCGTGACCCTGCGCCGCGCCGCCGAAACGGCGGAGAAAAACGCGCAAAAACGGCGGGAGACCGACATCGCCAACAGCGCAGGCGCGCTCACCCATCCCGTGGCGGCCCCCAAAACCGCCAGTTTCAAGCGCAAAACACCGGGACAGCCCGGCTAAATCCTTGTAATATCAATCCAATATTAGTTTGACAAAAAATGTTATGGCAATATACTGATGCCAGCATTTCAACCCGCGATTCCTTCGAAAGGTTTTTCACATGGGCGTCCAGTACGATGGCAAATCACCCAGCAAAGGCTGGTATTTCTGGCAGAAAACGAAGGCGCTCGCAAAAACGCCCTTCAACCACACGACGCGCAAAGACGCGGGCCGCTTTGCGAAAGACGCGGGCATCACGACCGGCATTCTGATCGGCGCGAACCTGCTGCTGAGCGTACCTGTCCTGATGGCGGCACCGATCGTGCCTTGGGTCATCGGTTTCGCCGCGATCACCGGCGCCTTCAAGTTTGGCCGTGACGCATGGAATAAATTCGGCGCGCTGAAGGAGACGGCCGCTGTCACGAATTACGTGCGCGAGCAGGAAAACAACTGGTACGACAAAAAAGCGCGCAAGCCTTTGCTGACGCGCATCAAAGAAGGCTTCAAGAAAAAAGTCGACGCGATCCCCGCGCCCGCGATCAAGGCGCTGAAATTCGCAGGTCTCGGCCTTGCGGTTGTTGGCTTGGCTGTCGGCGGCGCGCTCGCGCTCGGCGCATTCGGCCTCGTCCCTGCGCTCGCGCCCTTTGCGGCAGCGGTGGTTGAAGCGGGTGCGGCGATTGGTTTGAGCGCGACAGCGGCGACGGCAACCGCGATCGGCGTTTCGGCGCTGGCGGTTCCTGCGGTTGGCGCTGCGACTTTCGCGGCATCGAATGCCTCGATGCTCCGCCGCGATCCCGCCAATTCTCCCTTCAAGTTCAAGAAGCCGTCGGAAAACGCGAAGCCAATTTCGCAGGGCGAAGTCTTCAGCCCCGGCGCGAACGGCAAAGCGTTTGAATTCAACGACGAGGCGAAACCCGCAGCGCCCACGAACGACAACGCGCAAAACGAAGCGCGCCGCCTGGCGGCCGAAGAACGCGCACGCAACAAGAAAAACCGCGACAATTCGAAGAAGTTCTAAGTCGCAGACCAGACAACAAAAAACCCGCCGGAACACGGCGGGTTTTTTTGTGGCCGAAAATGACTGTTACCCGCGCCCGATCACGGAATAGAGCGCCTGCACGTCTTTCAGCGGCACGTCGGTTTCGAGTGGCGGGTTGAACTGGCGGACGCGGATCTTGGTGTCGCCGAGTTTCACGAGGCGCTTGATATAGGCGTCGCCGTTTTTCATTTCGATGACGCAATCCTTGTTCACTTCCGGCGGGCGGCCGGGATGGACGTAGACGAGCTCGCCGCGGAAATAGCGCGGCTCCATCGAATCCGAAAACACATAGATGCCAAAGGCATCTTTAATTCCGTTCAGCGCGGGATGGCGCGCGACCCAGTCGACGATATCGCCATTCGCAAGGTTGAGGCCGGAGGTGCCTTTTTTCCCCACATCTTCGTTGCCGGCGGCGTAGCCGTAAACCGGCACGGGCGCTTCGAAGGGTTTGCCCGCGGCGGGGCCGTCGGGTGCGCGGCGCGTGCCGGGCTTCGGCGCTTCCTGCAGATATTGCAGGTCGAGCCGGATGCCGAGATAGGCCTCGATAATCGGAATTTCATCCGCCACGATGCGGCGCTGGCCGTTGAGCATGCGGTTGACGGCGGCCGGATTGACGCCCATGCGTTCCGCCAACCCACGCTGCGTCAGGTGGGGGGAATTTTCGAGCGTTTCGCGAATCAATGTGTGAAGGCGTGTGGGCGACATATCCCTATCATATTGCGTTTTTAATTGCGGATAAAGCGAATTTTATATGCGATAAATTATCATTTATAAACAACGAATTAAACCTCTATTCGCGGGTTTGCGCAAAATAACACTGGACGATAGTTGCGATTCCTGCAATATTGGTAAAAGAGAACATAACGTGAACATAGTAACCGGAAGACAAGGGAGAGCAGGATAAGATGGACTGGTACAAGCTTCACCACGGGCTGCCTTACGACGCCAGACTGGGCGTCGTTGCGCGACGCTCCGGACTCCGCCGCGCCGAAGCCGTGTGCCTGATGCTGTGCCTGCTGGACCATGCAAGCCGCGCCGCGCGACGCGGATCGGTTGACGGGTTCGACATCGAACTTCCTGCCACCTTGTTCAACTGCGACCCTGCGAAAGTCGATGCCGCGATGGCCGCCTTCCGCGACAAGGGCATCATCACGGATGACAAGCGCCTTGCCGACTGGGAACGGCAGGGCGTGACAGGGGCGGAGCGCCAGCGCGATTACCGCGCCCGCAAACGGGTGCGCGACGAACTGCAATCGCAGACCCCCACGCCAAAAAAAGGGCGACAGGAGCGCAACCCGTCCGACCCCGATGATACTGAGGAAACGCTCGCGCGTCGCAAACGCCTGAGCCAGCAGGCAATCACGCGCAGCACACAACGCCGCAACAGCCATGAAGGAGCCGCCGAATGAGGCAGGAAGAATACCATTTCATCGCGAATGACTGGGACGGCTGGAAGCCCGACTGGCAGGGCAAGAAGAACGAGGTCACGCCTCATGCGCTGCAGGAGCGCCATTCGCCGACGGAGCCGATGTCACCGCGGCGCACACCGCAGCTGCGCAACCTGGCCGATGTGCGCCGCCGCGTGACCGATGCGCGGCTGTGGGATGCCATGAGCGGCGCGCAGCAGGACGCGGCGCAGGAGATCGCCTTTGCTTTCGAATCCATGAGCCAGGGATTGGGCTTCACCACCGTCAACTGGGAACGCCTGCCCGGCTGCCGCGGGCCCAACAACGCCGTCGAATGCCGCGAAAAACTGCTGGGCGATTACGTAAGCTGGGCGAAGGACTGCCACCGCGCAGGCGTCAGCCATTCGATGATTATCGATGTGCTGGTCTTCGGCTTTTCCTGCCGTGCGCTCGACCGCGACAGGCGCGTGCGCGCGGGCTGGTCACGCGCCAACCTGCTGGCGGGGCTGTCTTTATATTGCAAGATGAAGGGCTGGAATTGCGCATGAGGGCGTCTATAATGGCGCATGGACAAAAAGCCCGATCCGAAACCGCTGCCCCTGCCCGACGCATCGCGCGACTTTTTCAACAAGGTCGCGCCGCGCGCCGACCGCACGCCGCTGAAGGAATTGCAGGAACGCTACGCCGACAAGCGCGCGGAAGACCGGCTGGCCACCCATGGCACGCTGCCCATCCCCAACCATCACAGCACCGAATTCATCGTCGAGATGCGCATCCGCGAATGGATGATGCGCATGGAGCGCGAGGCGGCAGACGAGCGCAAGGCGCGCGCGGCGATCGAGGCTGCGAAAACCAAGCCGCCGGTACCGCCCGCGCCGAAATAAGGCCAATCCGGAAGCATTTGTAATTTAATTACGTTGGATTGTATCTAACCCCTTCATATTTCGCGACTATTTGGCATCTTTACGGTGTTTTTTAACGTTGCGTTAACTCTCTCCTGATACCTTGAAGGTGTCAGGGCGAGTTGATTTTATATTTCGAGGGAATTTATAAATGACGGAAACGCGCGATATCGGCACCATCCGCAACCACTTTTCACTGAAGGCAGAACTGCCGAAAAAGACCATCCAGCAGGCCGAACAATTTCTGGGCCATCTGGCGGAAACCACGCCGACCGCGAAAGACGTCAGCACCGGCCAAAAGCTGCTGAACACCCTGCAGGAAAAAATCGAATTGTATGAATTCCAGGCCGCCGTGCTGGCCGGACAACAGGCATCGAGCGAAAGCGATCTCGACAATCGCGTGAGCGCGATTGCAAAATCGGCCGAACAGGCCGAGCGCACGACCGAGCGTCTGCGCACCACATTGAAGGCGATCGCTTAAATCCACATCACGCCGCTTCCATAACCCGGCCTTCGCCGGGGTTACGGCGTATAGTTTGATTTCATAATCCCGTAAAACACGGCAAATTGACTCGCCCCACCCTCTTCGCTACAGTCTTTTCCTTAACAAAAAGAAGACTGCGATGCCGATGATATTCTATCCGGAATATTTCCCGCCGACGCCACCGCCGCGCAAACCGACGGCGGCGGAGCTATCGGCGCGCCTGCTGGATGCGATCAGCGATAAAGACATCGACGCCGCGCGGAAAATTTTCGAGACCGCGTTCTGGGAGAAGATCGAGCTGAAGCCCGACGGTTATCATTTGCTGCAGGCCGCCATCCGCGGCGACCGCCAGATGGTGAATCTTCTGACATCTTATGATGCGACATGGACCGTTGCCGAAACAAAACAGGCGCGCGGCATGGTGAGCGATGCCAACTGGGCGCATATCGAAGGCCCGTTGCGCAATGCCGGCATCCGCACGCAGTTTACGCACGCCGAGAAGCACGACAGGGATATGGGCGTTGCGATCCGCTGGGCGCATCGCGCGGCGACGGAGGCGAAGCTGCGCGGGCTGCCCGAGGCGGAATCGCATGTGCGGGAACTCAACAGCCTGCTGACCACGACGCTGATCCATTACGTGCAGTCTGGGCAAATGGACAAGGCGAAAGACATTTTGCACTACCGCGCCGCAAGCCTTGGCGATGGCACGCCCGCGAAGCCGCTGGATATTGCGGCGGAATTCCGGATGATACAGCGCATGTACCCGATTTCGCGGTCGCGCGGCGGTCTTGGCTTTATCGACAAGCTGACGGATGCGGGCATCAGCGTGAAGCCGGTGCGGCTGACATCGATGGATATGTTCCTGTCGACCGAACTGGTCGTCGAACTTGATCGCCGAAAATTGCTCGCGGGGGCGGAGCATGATGCGCGGCGCGATATATTGTCGCAGCTGGTGAATATGGAGCAGGTGATAAAACTGGGCGACCGGCTGCACGACCTTGGCGCCGATTACATCGCCATGCGCCGCGAAGACCTGCTGAAGGCGGCGCGGATTTTGTTCTCGCGCGAACCGGCGACCGAGCGCGATGCGGATTCATTCATCTACCTGCGGCAGGCGGCGGCGAAACGCACACCGGCGGCATTGGCGATTGCCGAAAACGAATTGATGGCGATGGGATTTTTCGACGCGCCCGCATGGACGGCGGAGCGTCTGCGCAAACTGGCGGCGGGTGCTGCAGATGATTTTTCGCTGACGCGGGCGTTCAACACGAAAGCGGCGCACAAGGAAATGTCGGAAACGACGCTGCCGAAGCTGCTCTCCCCGAAAAAATTCGGGCTGGTGCTGGAGGCGATGGGGCCGTTCGGATGGAAGCCCAGCGCGATGGATACGCGCCGTATTCTTGATTACCTGCATGAGCAGACATCGCGCGGCATGACCGATGACGCGCATCTGGCGCTGAAGACGCTGATTTCCGCGAAGGCTGATTTTTCGCTGACCGACCCCAACCGTTACCTTGGCAAGCGCGACCCCGGCCTTGCGAAAGCGCTGCTGGATGCGGGGGTGGTGAAGCCGGAGCACTTCGATTTGGAAAAAGTCTATGACCGCAGCGGCGAATTTTCGATTTCATCGCATTCGACCGACAAGAAACCGCCCTATCCCGAATTCCTCTGCCAGTTGATTTTGGAAGTTGTCGACCCCGAGCGGTATATTCCCTACCGTCAGGCAACCGAGCGCAATTACCAGCGGCTGTTTATTTCCGAATGGCTGGTGAATATCGAGCCGAAAATCCGCGCGCGCATTGCCAATCCCCCGCCACCACCGCGCAACCGCGGAACGTCATGGACCGGCCCGCGTTAAGATAATCCTCGGTGCTTGATTCTGCGGGTAAGGCGCCAGCGTTTCTGCTATTATCGACGCCAAGGGGAATCATGTCCGAACCGAAACCGAAAAAACCGACCCTCAAGGCGCGCCTGAAAACGGTGTTCAACGGCTTGTCCCGCAAAGAGC
>JAQSWE010000167.1 GCA_029266795.1 Alphaproteobacteria bacterium
CCAGGGCGACTTGTTCGCGCCGCTGAAAGGCAAGAAATACGACTTCATCATCACCAACCCGCCCTATGTCGATGCCGAATTGATGGAGGGCATGCCGCCCGAATATTACCACGAGCCGCAAATGGCGCTGGGTTCCGGCAATGACGGACTCGACATCACGCGCCGCATCCTCAAGGAAGCGCCGAACCACCTTAACGAAGGCGGGCACATCATCTGTGAAATCGGCTATGGCCGCGATTTGCTGGAAGAGGCATATCCGGAAATCCAGTTCCTGTGGCTGGACACCGAAAACAGCGAGGGCGAGGTGTTCTGGCTCTCGCGCGAGCAGCTGGTTTAGGCCTTTTTCTTTTTAAAAAATGCCCTAATATATAAAGGGGCAGGGTAATCATGCAAAAAATCGAATTAAACGCGCAGGATCAGGAACTCGTCAAGGCCGCATGTGATGCGGCCAAGAAACCTGTGCTGCAAATCTACAACGAAAAAATTCCGCCGCTGGTTGCCGCCGCCGCGCGCCTCGACAACGGCGATATCGTGACGGGCGTCAATCTGATGACCGATGTCGGCAGCATCTCGATGTGCGCCGAGCCATTCGCCATCAACGAAGCCAACCGCCGCGAAGGGCGCACGATTACCGCCATCGTCGCCGTCTATCACCGCCCGGGTTTCGAGCCCAAGGTTATTCCTCCATGCGGAAGATGCCGCGAAGTGATCGTCGATTTCGTTGCAAAGGGCCACGCCATTTTGCGCGATCCGAAATCAGACAAGCTGTATAAAACGCCTACCGTCGAACTGCTGCCGGTTCGTTATGGCGATTTCTGGCAGGATGGCGAGCTGGTTTAATTAATTCGCATCAATGATTGGCTTTTTTTCCGCGCTTCGGAATTTCCCCGAAATGCCGCAGCAGGGGCGTCATGGTCATGCCCTGCACGAATACCGAAAACGCGACGACGGTAAAAGTAACCGTTACAATTTCGCCCCGCATCGGCATCGTCTCCGGCAGGCCCAGCGAAAGGCCGAGCGCGAGCGCCCCGCGCAGTCCCCCCCAGAACAGGATATGCTGGTGACGCATATCAACCTTCAGTTTTGTTTTGTTGAACAAGGCGGCGAAGGGGTAGATCGAAACCGCACGGCCCAGCGTGACGCAAACGATGGCGACAACCGCCGCGCCGAGCACGGGGCCGAAATTTTGCTGCGTCTCATGCACACCGATCAGGATGAAAATCAGCGAATTGGCGACAAAGGCCGCATATTCCCAGAAATTCGTCACCGCCTCGCGCCCCTTGTCGGAAATCGAGCCCAGATAGCCGAAATTACCGGTGATCAATCCAGCGGTCAGGCAAGATAGCACACCCGAAAAATGGAAATGCTCTGCCAGCAGGAACGAGCTGTAGGCGATGATGGTCGTCAGGCTGATCTCGACCAGATGGTCATCCGTCTTGCCCGCCACGAACAATACCGATCCCGCAATCGCTGCGCCGACGATAATGCCGCCGAAAACCGTCTTCACCACGGTAAAGGCGATATCGCCCGCGCCCATGGCGGTTGTGCCCGTCGCCAGCGCGACAGCAATCACGAAGGCAACCGCCGCCGTGCCATCGTTCAGCAGGCTTTCCGCTTCCACCAGCAGGCGCAGGCGGCCATGGACGCCCGCTTCCTTGAAAGTCGCAATGACCGATACGGGGTCCGTCGCCGCGATCAGCACGCCGAATACGCCCGCCGCAGCCATCGGCCAGCCTGCAAGCCAGTGCATGCCCAGCGCAGTCAGCCCCGCCGAGAGCAGCAGCCCGATGGTGACAAAGGGCAGGAGGACCGGCATGTCTTTTTTTAGTTCCTTCCACGGAATGAACAGCGCCGCCTCGAAAATCAGCGGCGGCAGCAGCACGGTGAAAATCAGTTCCTTGGTGATGGGCAGATCAAACGGATGCACGAACGTCAGCATGATGCCCGCCAGCACAAGGCCGACGCTGTAGGGCAAGTGCAATTTGCGCGCGACGATAGCGACGACGGCGGCCAGCAGCAGCAGGAACTCGATTTTTTCGATAACGGTTTCCACGTTCGCTCCTTAATTCAGTCCGTTGAGCCAGATATGGGCATAAATGCCCGCCGCATACCCCAGCGCGATCGCCCAGGTCCATTTCAGGTGTGCGAAAAATGTGTAAACGCCGCGTGCCTGCCCCATCAGCGCGACGCCTGCGGCGGAGCCGATCGACAGCAGGGAGCCGCCGATGCCTGCGGTAAGCGTCACCAGCAGCCACTGGTTATGGCTGATATCGGGTTCCATCGTCAGCACGGCGAACATGATGGGGATATTGTCGATGATCGCCGACATAAATCCGACCAGCACGTTGGCTGTTGTGGCGCCCAGGTCTTTGTAAAGGTATTCCGACATCAGCGACAAATAGCCCATCGCGCCAAGGCCGCCGACGCACAGCATGACGCCGTAGAAAAACAGCAGCGTGTCCCATTCCACGCGTTTCAGGCTGACGAAAATATCAAAGGGCTTGCGCGCGGGCTTGTAATGGGGGATATGCGCCAGCACCGGCAGCTCGTCGAAATCGCGGCGTTCGCGCTTTTCGATGAAGAAGCCGTAGATTTTCAGCAGGCCCAGGCCCGTCATCATGCCCAGGAAAGGGGGCAGGTGAAGTTCATGATGCAGCATCACGGTCAGGAAGACGGTGAACAGGAACAGCCCGATCACAACAAATCCGCCCTGTTTGACCTTTTCTTTCTGCTCAGGCGCGGCGGGCTGCGCTTTCGGGATGGCGAAATACATGGCGATGGCGGGGATGATCCAGCTGACAAGCGACGGGATAAACAGTGCGAAGAACTCCTTGAACTCGACCAGCCCTTTTTGCCACACCATCAGCGTCGTGATGTCGCCGAAGGGGCTGAACGCGCCGCCGGCATTCGCGGCGACCACCACGTTGATGCAGGATACCACGATGAATTTCGGGTGGCCCTGGCCGATTGCCAGCACCACCGCGCCCATCACCAGCGCTGTCGTCAGGTTGTCGGCAAGCGGGGAGATGAAAAACGCCAGCAGGCCTGTGACCCAGTAAATCGCCCGCAGTGACAGGTTTGCCGCCACCAGCTTCGCCCGCAGCGCGGCAAAGACGTTACGTTCGTCGAGCGTGTTGATGTAGGACATCGCCGCCATGAGGAACAGCATCAGTTCGGCAAATTCCAGCAGGTTGTGCCGCAAAAGGGGTGCCACTTCATTGCCGAGCCCTTTCTGGCCGTAGCAAAAGGCGACCAGCATCCAGATCAGCCCCGCGAACAGCATCACCGGCTTGGATTTGCGCAGGTGGATATTTTCTTCAAGAATAACCAGCGAATAAGCGATGCCGAACAGCGCAAGGCAGAGGTAGCCCGCCCAGTGCCGTGTGAAATCATGTCCGGCATCTGCGGCAAATGCCGGTGCGGCAATACTGCACAATATTGTCGTGGTCACGATTGTCGTGGTCACGGCGAGAAGTTTTGACATGCGCATAATGTTGCCCTCGGGTTAGGTACTATAATGCCACCCACTTTAATCAAAGCGGGTCGGCTTCACAATCAAAACCGGATGCTTACGGCTCGCTGACAGCCTTGGCGATTTTCGCGCGATAAACCTCCGCCTCCGCTGTGGGCGTACCGTCGGGCGGCGGCAGCAGGTCGAGCGGGGAGAGCAGCTTGTCGCGCGCCACGGCATTGCCGAGGCTGTATTGCACGATGCGGGCGAAGGGGCTGACGCCTTCGTCTTCCGTTACATAGCGCGGCAATTCGTGGTTGCTCTTGAACGGAAACCATTTGGGCAGCATGCCCTTTATTTCTTTTTCGACCGGCTTGCCGTCCTGCATCCGGGTTTCCTTGTCCTTCTTTTTGACAGGGCCGGTGATGATCGCGCTGTTGGGTGACAGGGTTTTTATCTTCAGCTTTTTCGCGAACCAGTCGAATACGGCGCGCAACGGCGTCCACATGCGGTTCTTCATGCTGACGATCCGGTCGTTGGTGGCTTCCAGATAGAGCGTCGTAAAGCGGTCTTTTTCCGATCCCGGGCGCGACATGACGCCGACGCTCAGCAGCGCGACCTCGTGCAGCGCCTCGCGTGCGTCTTTCTCGCTGTATCCCACCTGCTTCATCAGTTTTACCGAGGCGTTGAAGCATTCCTGCGCTGTGATCGTGCCTGCGCTATAGGCGAAAAAGGTGACGTTGCGCAAATTTTTCTTGGCTTCATCCAGCGGCAGCGGCGTGCCGGTGACGTTGCCCTGCGCGTCCATTTTGAAATCTTTGGCGACCAGCGGCATGATGACGCCGCGCGACAGGTCGTAACCGTTTTCGGAAGTGCGGTGGCGCGGCATCGCGTCATAGGCGGCGAGGTTGAAAATTTCCTTCAGCCCTGCATGCGACCAGACATAGGTGTCCGCAGCCTTGCCCTGTTCCGTCGCGTTCGTCAGCTCGTTGATGCCCTTGAACGCCGCGCGGATATGCTGGGGTGCGTCGTCATACGTGAAAAATCCGGTCAGGAAAATGACGGAAGGCTTCTCGAGGCGTAAGCTGTCGAGATCGACTTCGCCAAGTCCGTTGGCGACAGTTTCCCCTTGCCCCGCGCGCCGCCACAGCTTGCCCATGCGCTTATCATTCCTTGGTTGACGTGTGCGGATACTTTACCAGAAGCGGGCAGGAGTCGCAATTCACGGGTTATGTTAATGGATGTAACCGCCCATGATTGCGGCGAGTGACCCCACCGCCGATAAAACCCATAGGCAGACCCCGAGCAAGAACGCGCCGGCCCCCGCCGCTTTCAGTGTTTCGCGCGTCAGGCTGAGGCCGATCAGGTATAGTGTCACCACCAGCAGGCGCTTGGAAAAGGTGACGATGATCTCGGCGACGAAATGGAGATGCGGCAGTGCCGAAAAAATCGCGGCCATCACGATAAAGCCGAGGATGAACCACGGAAATTTCCGTTTGCCCTTGCCGGCGAAAATATACCCCGCGATCAGCGACACCGGCAAAATCCACAGGGCGCGCGCCAGCTTGACTGTCGTGCCGGTCTGCAACGCCTCGGCCCCATATTGCATGGTCGCGCCGACGACGGAACTGGTGTCGTGGATCGCCAGCGCCGCCCACAGCCCGAACTGGTGTTCCGTCAGGTGCAGGGCATGGCCGATAAAGGGGAAGGCAATCAGTGCCGCCGCATTCAGCAAAAACACTGTGCCCATCGCAACGGAAATCGATTTTGCCTTCGCATCGATTGCGGGGGCAACGGCTGCAATCGCGCTGCCGCCGCAGATGGCAGTGCCGACGGTGATAAGGATGCCAGTGTCGCGCTCCGTCTTGAACAGCCGCGCCAGCGCGAAGCCCGCCGCTATGGTCAAAGCAAGGCCGATAAAGGTATAGCCGACCCCCGCTGCGCCCACTTTCGCGATCACGCCAAGGTCCATGCCCGCGCCAAGGCCGACAACTGCGATGCTGAGGAACAGCTTGGAAAAACGCTTGGTCTTTTCCTCTTCCGGATTGCCCATGGCGAGCGCGATGGCAGCACCCAGCACAAGCGCAACAGGCGATGTCACCCACGGGGTCAGGCACGCAAGCCCGCCCGCGGCCATCGCGGCCAGCTGACGTTGCGGCGATGGTTTAGTCATTATCTTGCCCGGCTTTTTTCTTCGCCGCGTAATCGCGCATCTTGCGCATGCTGATCCAGGCGATGCCGTAATTGATACAGATTTCCGTTTCTTTCGGAATGTCTTTGCGGGCGGTGAGCTTGTAATAGAGCGTGTGATGCTCGGCGATTTTCTCAGCCGCCGCATTGGGCTCGACCATGTGGTTGCAATAGGATATCGCGCCCATCGCCATGCACGATGCCTTGGCTGCATCCGCGATTCCGGCGCGGCGCAGGATCGCCTCCGGCACGCCCTCGGCGCTGAAATAATAATCGCTGATGATGGTTGTTTCGACTTTCTTGCTATCCGCCTCGTTGAACAGGAAAACCGGCGCCACCTCGATCACTTCGCCCGCCTTGATGTCCTCGGTGCAAAAAAGTCCGCGGCCTTTTGTATGCACGGGGCTGAAATACAATCCGTCCTTGCGGTAGAGCGTAGTGGGCTTAATCTTGAACATGGGAAATACCGAAAAAATTTTACCGCATAC
>JAQSWE010000168.1 GCA_029266795.1 Alphaproteobacteria bacterium
CATCTGTACCCCATCGGATGCGTGTCTTTCTGTTCCTGCACAAATTTTGCACAAAAACGCCTCTGTAATGCCATGAGCCCGCCATCACCGTTGCACAAGGGCAGCGTAGTCTGGGTAACATGAAAACGCTTATCGCATCGGCGGCGCTGCCGCTCCTCTCCCTCCTCATCCCTCCCGCCGCAGAGTTTTTCCGGCGCAAACGGGAAGAACAGTTCCATGATTTCCTCTACGCCGTCGCGGCGCAGGCCTGGCTGAGTTCCTGCTCCTCCGGTGACGGGCGCGATAATGCGCGCGGCTGATCTGCGCCCCACCATCGCGGCGAAGCTGGGGGCCTGCCTTGCGCTCACCGGCTTCGCCGACTGGTTTTTCTACGGCCATGGCACGGGCTGGACGGCGGGGCTGTTCGCCTTTCTTCTCGTGTCGACCTTGTGCCTGCTGCAGCCGGCGCTGGTGCGGCACAAACCGGCGCAGGTGATCGCAACGGCGCTGATCGCGCTGTCGGTTGCCATGATGAACGCGCCCGCACCGCTGACGCTCTGGCTTTTCGCGGGGGGGCTTGCGACGCTGCTGGTGCTGCATAAGCGCGACACGGCGATGAACGCCGTGCTGCTGGGCAAGGACATGCTGCGCCTTGCGCTGCGCACCCTGTCGCAATGGCGGCGCGATGCGAAACGGTCGGAAAAGGCCATCCTGCGGCTCAAACTGCCGCGCGGCGGCATCCGGCAGAGCATGGTTTTCGCGGTGTTTCCCGTCACGCTGGCGGGTGTTTTCATTTATTTGTTCAGCGAGGCCAATCCTGTGCTGGCGCAGGCGCTGGCGAAACTCGACTGGGGATACTGGACCGAAATTTTCCTGTCGCCCGCGCGGTGGCTGTTCTGGGCGGGCTCTGCCGCCGTCATCTGGGCGCTGCTGCGCCCGCGTTTCGCGCTGTCGAAACCCGTCACCATGTCGCTTGCCGGCATCGGCACAGGGGCCTGGGTCAGTCGCCGGTCGCTTGTGTTTTCTCTCGTTTTGTTCAACATCATCTTCGCGATCCAGAACGGGTTTGATCTTGCCTTTTTGTGGACGGGGCAGGGGAATTTTCCAGCGGGCGTCGATTATGCCGATTATGTCCATGCCGGCGCGTATCCGCTGATCGTCACCGCGCTGCTGGCGGGCGGCTATGTGTTGCTGACGTTTGATAACGCGCAAGCCGCGCTGCGCTCCAACGCCGCAACCGCACTCGTGACGGTCTGGGTATTGCAGAACGTGTTCCTTGTCGTGTCATCCATCGACCGCACGCTGAACTACATTGAATCCTATTCTCTGACGTATTTGCGCGTCGCGGCACTGATCTGGATGGCGCTGGTCGCGGTCGGGCTGCTGCTGATCCTCGCGCGGATCTACCTCAACCGCAGCAATATGTGGCTGATCAACGTCAACGCACTGGTGCTGACAGGCGTGCTGTACGCCTGCTGCTTCATGAATTTCGGCGGCATGATCGCGCAGTACAACGTCCACCACGCTCGGGAAATCGGCGATCCCAAGGGCGTGGCGCTTGACCTCGCCTACCTGAAACGCATCGGCCCCGATTCCATTCCCGCGCTGCGCTGGTATGTGTCTGAACTAAAGGAAGGCTGGAACCGCCAATATGCCGGCATGGTGCTGAAGGAACTGGAAGACGGTCTCGCGCGCGATACGGCGGATTGGCGGCTGTGGACATGGCGGAAGGAACAGCTCGTCGAAAAATGATGAAGGAGATTACAAAATGCCGAATTTTCTTAAAAAGATGCTGCACTACATTTACGGACTGCCTGCATTGCTGATATCCGCCTCTTTCGCGAGCTTTCTCTGTCTGACGGCGGCAATCTGTTACCTTCGCGGGCAATCGCTGGATTCCCAAACATGGCAAGCCGCTTCACTATTGTCATTTATCCAAGTCCTATACGCGCTGCCCGGTCTCGTCATTTTTTTGCTGTGGACAAAGAATATGGACGGGAATGGCAGGCTCTCTGACAAGCATTATCGCGCTGTATGCCTGACTCTGGATGCGCCGTTGTGCGCTGCTCTCGTTGCCATGAGTTCCATGACGACTTTCCTGCTGACAGGAAACTGGAGAATACTCGTCCACGCAGAACAATCCCTGATAATATTTGCATCGGTAGGCTTCTTTACTGCAATTTTCCATTGGCTGCTCTGCATTCACTGGAAATCCATCACCGTGACATTGACAAAAGAATCCGCTAAAAAGGAGTTGTACAGTCAATTTTGAGAATGAAAATGGCAAAACAAATCCTCGTCGTCGATGACGACCCCCATATCCGCGAGGTCGTGGCTTTCGCGGTCGAGAAGGCGGGCATGGGCGTGGTGCAGGCATCCGATGGCCGTCAGGCGCTCGAGATGGCGGCGAAGCACAAGCCGGATTTGCTGGTGCTGGATATTTCCATGCCGGAAATGGACGGGCTGGAGGTTTGCCGCACCTTGCGCAAATCGAGCGATGTGCCGATCCTGTTACTGTCCTCGCGCGACGAGGAGATCGACCGCATCATCGGGCTGGAACTGGGCGGCGATGATTATGTGACGAAACCCTTCAGCCCGCGTGAACTGGTCGCGCGCATCAACGCGATTTTGAAACGCCGCAACGGGCCGTCGGCTTCTCCCGCCGACCAGCCGCAAAAACTCTCGCATGGCAAGGTGACGATCGACGCTGCCAGCTATACCGCGCTCTGCAACGGCAAGACGGTGCCGCTGACCGCAACGGAATTCATGCTGCTGCTCGCCCTGTTCCGCAGCGCCGAGCGCGTCTTTACCCGCGATGAATTGATGGACCGCGCCTATGGCGATATCACGGTCGCCGACCGCACCATCGACAGCCATATCCGCCGCGTGCGGCAGAAATTCGCGCTGCACGATATTGCCGACGTGATCGAAACGGTTCACGGCATCGGGTATAAACTCGGGACTTGCGCGTGAAAAAACGCTTTACCATCGGGCTGCAAGCCGTTTTCGCGGTGATCCTTTTGATCGTGCTGCTGCTGCCGCTGTCGGGCGTTTATTTCTTCCGCCTGTTTGAAAACGAGCTGGTGCGCCAGACCGAGGCTGAACTAATCGCGCAGGGCGTGTTCATGTCGGCGCTGTATAAGGACGCGCTGAACGGCGAGAATATCCCGCTTGATTACGGCCGCCCCGTGACCGAAAAGCCGCCGGTGCTGGACGCGCGCTTCAAGCCCTATCCGCCCACCATCGACCTGCGCACGGCGACCATTCTGCCGCCGCGCCCGGATGCGGTGCATCCCGCGCACAAGCCCGACCCCGCCGCGCTGACGGCGGGCCGCCGCCTTGAATCGGTGTTGCAGGAAGCGAAATTCAGCACGCTTGCCAGTATGCGGATGCTCGATTTTGACGGCACCGTGGTGGCGGGGGCGGGGGAGATGACCCTGTCGCTCTCCCATACCGAAGAAGTCGCGCGCGCCATGACGGGTGTCTATGCAAGCGGGCTGCGCCAGCGGATTTCGGACGAGCCGCGCCCCGCGCTGGCATCCTTGAGCCGCGGCACCGATACGCGCGTGTTTGTCGCCATGCCGGTTGTCGACAATGACCGCGTGCTGGGCATCGCCTATCTCTCGCGCTCCCCCCGCAACGTTTTGAAGACTTTGTATGACGAGCGCGAAAGCGTTTTCCTCGCCGCCGTTATCGCGCTGCTCATGACGGGCGGCATCGCCTGGCTGCTGGCGACCATGATCGGCAAGCCCTTGCGGGTCCTGACGCGCCATGCACAGGCGGTATCGAAGGGCGAGGCGCGCACCGAGAATTTGCCCGCGCCCCCCATCCGCGAACTCGCCGCCCTCGCCGAAAGCTTCGCCCATATGTCGGCGACGATCGAGGCGCGGTCGGAATATATCCGCAGCTTCGCCATGCATGTGGCGCATGAATTCAAGACGCCGCTCACGGCGATACAGGGCGCGGTCGAGCTGCTGAACGACCATGCCAATGATATGGAGCCGGAGCAGCGCCGCCGCTTCATGGAAAATATTACGCAGGACACGGGGCGCTTGAAAATTCTCGTCTCCCGCCTGCTGGAACTCGCGCGCGCCGATGTGTTGCAGGCGGGCGGTGAATTCACCGATCTGCAGCCGCTGCTCGAAAGCCTTGCGAAACGCTACGCACCGAAACTGGAAGTGGAGCCGCCGCAAGGCCCGTGGCTGGCCGCCATCGGCCCCGATATCCTCGAAACCGTACTGGTCAACCTTGTCGAAAATTCTCTACAGCATGGCGCGACGAAGGTGTGGATTGTCGCAGAATCGGCGGAGGATAAAATGGAGCTGATCGTGCGCGACAACGGGCAGGGGATTTCGGCGGGCAATGCCGCGAAGCTGTTCACACCGTTTTTCACGACGCGCCGCGAACAGGGTGGCACGGGGCTCGGCCTCGTCATCACGCGCTCGCTGCTGAAGGCCTATGGCGGCGATATCATGCTGGCCGACCGCACGGGCGGCACGACCTTCAAGCTGACGCTGAAAGGCCACTAGCCCCGCGCGACTTCCTTTGCTATAAACAGGCCATCCGATTCATTTTAAAAAAAGGAATTATCATGATCCAGGTGCATGTGGTCGAAGCCGAAATGTATGGCAGCATTGTCGATGTCGTCGCCAACCGCGACAAACTGGGCCGCAGCATTGCGCAGCTGGCGGCAACATCCGGCGAACAGATTCATTTTCATGATTTCAAAGACCCCGTCGCGGGCGCACCTGTCCTGCTGCTCGAATGCTCCGACGCTTTCCTCGATCAGGTCAAGAAACTGCCGGGCTTTTCCAAAGCTTACGACGTATGGCCGGATCTGGAGACGGAGCGCAAGCCTTCCATCGCCCAATATTTCGCAACGCCCGCCGCCGCGCAACCGCGCCGCCCCGCGCCGCCGAAGCCGTAATGATCGACTGGAATTCCCATGATGCGGGCGGCGATGCGCTGGTGCTGGTGGGGCCGGTCATGGCTGCGCCCCTGCTGTTGCAGGATGTGGCGCGCCTCGGCATTGGCACTGTGCCGCAGATTGCCGTCGATGGCGGCATTGAGTTTGCGCTGAAACCGGTGCTGTGGGCAGGGGATGGCGATTCCAGCCCGCCGGCTGCCCCGGAAACCCGGACCGGTACGCCGGTTGTTTTCAAAGACAGTCAGGACGAAACCGATTTGCGCTTTTGCCTGAACGGCGTGCGTGGCTGGCAATGGCGGCAACTGCATTTGTTCGGCTTCCTTGGCGGGCGGCGCGACCATGAACTCGCCAATCTGGGCGAGATCCATGCCGAGATGAAAGTACGCGCGGCATTTGTTTCCGCTATTTTTTATGACGACAAGCTGGAAGCTGCCGTGCGGTTCTTTAACGTAGGCGCGCATCGCGTGAATATCAGTGGCACGTTTTCACTGCTGTCATTGGAGGCCGCGGTTGCCGATATTGGCGGCGATTGTACTTATGCGGCAAAGGGCGCGGCGTTGCCTGTGCTGTCGGGGCGCGGGGTTTCCAATAGCGGGCGCGGCATGGTCGATATTTCCTGCGACGCGCCGTTCATGATTGTCCAAGGATAGTTTTTCAGGGCAGGTTGATCAGATCTTTGATTTCCTGCGGCAACTGCGGCGTTTTGCAGCGCTGGTAATCGGCGATCTTCGCGGTGTCATCCTCGTCATAGATCGAGCGCCAGACTTCCACGTTGTTATAAGCGACATTCGCATCCAGAAAGAACGGATCGGCGCGGCTGGGGCCGTGGCCGGTCGCGAACTGGTCGTCGAAGGTGGTGAAGTCGCCATCGACATCGAGGCGCGAATAGATGATTTTCTTTTTTCCCTTCGTCACCTGCGGGCGCGCACGCTCCGCCGTGCCGTAGCTCGTCTTGCCGCCAAGGCCCGCGGGTTCCAGCTTCGCTTTACCGGCCATGAAAACGGGCAGCCCGTTGATATAGGCCTGCAGCAATTTGTCGTCGTCATCGTAATCGGCGGAAATGTTCCAGCGGAAGATATAGAAACCGCAGAGGTTGATGTCGTAGATGTATTTCTCCGTCGTCTCGCGGCCGGGGCGGATCACTTGCGTCGCCTTGCCTTCCTCGACAAACACTTTGCGCAGCTCGTCGCGGTCGCTGCCTAGCTTGAAGCGGCTGCCG
>JAQSWE010000169.1 GCA_029266795.1 Alphaproteobacteria bacterium
CATTCGACTGGGTGTGCACGGTGAATGTGGCGCGCAGCAAATGGCCCGAGCTTGCAAACCACAAACTCAATACCGTTTCAAAACACCTGAATATCGAGCTGAACCACCATGATGCGGCGTCAGACGCGCATGCATGCGCAAATATCTATCTCCGCGCCTGCGAAGCAGATATCAAAGCGGCGTAAGTGGGTTTAGCGCTGGCGTGGCGGTTGGTCGGCTGTGGGGTTGACCAGCAAATGCATATTCACTGACTCGCTCTTCTTCAACGGCCTGCCCCGCGCGCTAAGCTGGATATATGAAGCGGCATTTTCGCTGGTACGCAGGAACGCGCCAGCATAAGTGACTTCCTGCGGTGTGCCGCGGCCGGTCGTATATTGGATAAACAACGCAGGATCTACGTTCCAGTTAATCAGGTAATTTTGATCTGCAGAGACGATATTGCCGGGACGGATGAATTGCGTACGGAGAAGCTCGATAAGGTTTTTTTGCGCGGCCTGGTCGGCCATTTTGTCGCCGCTCAGCGCATAAGTCGTGACGCTGATCATACGCTGCCATTTCGTTGGCTCTGCCAGATCCGGTGGCATGAACTGCATGGTCACAATCTGCCCGCCGGATTTGGTGACAATGTCACCCCAGACGAATTTGCTGCAGCCGAACTGGTCGGCATATTTCTGGACCATCTCGACGTTTTTTTCGAGAAGCTTTTTCGACCCGACATCCGTCAGCGGCGTTTCATAGGCCGAAGCAGAGCCGCCAATCAGGACGAACGCAAGAAGGCAGAGGGAAAAGGCGATCGTTTTCATGGCATGAACCTCCAAAATACCCCCTTATTATAGCGTTTTTCCCTTAAATCTAAATGAACAATAATTTGCAAGCATCGGCACTTGGGGCTATTCTCAAGGCAGTTTTAAGGCTGCTTTTACATTTGAGGAGTGTGTTCCCATGACCGCCATCGTTGACATCGCCGCCCGCGAGATTCTGGATAGTCGCGGCAACCCCACCGTCGAAGTTGATGTGATACTCGATAGCGGTGTTATGGGTCGGGCTGCCGTCCCTTCGGGCGCTTCGACCGGTGCGCATGAAGCTGTTGAAAAGCGTGACGGTGACAAAAAACGCTACCATGGCAAAGGTGTCCTGAAGGCTGTCGAAGCCGCGAATACGGAAATTTTCGAGACCATCGCAGGCCTTGATGCGCAGGAGCAAACCCTGATCGACCAGATGATGATCGATCTTGATGGGACACCAAACAAGGCACGCTTGGGCGCAAACGCGATCCTCGGCGTTTCGATGGCGGTGGCTAAGGCGGCAGCGATCGAACTCGACATGCCCCTCTACCGCTATGTCGGCGGCACTTTCGCCCACCAACTGCCGCTGCCCATGATGAACATCATCAATGGCGGCGCACATGCCGACAACTCAATCGATTTTCAAGAATTCATGATCCTACCCGTATCGGCGGAAACTTGCACTGATGCAGTTCGCGTCGGTTCCGAGATTTTTCATGCACTTAAAAAACTTCTCTCAGAGGGTGGTTTCAACACCGCCGTCGGTGATGAAGGTGGCTTCGCTCCTAACTTTAAGAGCGCCGATCAAGGCCTTGAATACATTATGAAGGCTATCACTTCAGCCGGATACAAACCCGGCATCGACGTCGCTCTCGGACTTGACGTGGCGGCAACCGAATTCTTCAAGAAAGACAAATATCACCTTGAGGGAGAAGGAAAAATACTCTCTTCCGAACAAATGATCTCCTTCTACGAAAAACTCGTCGCCAAATTCCCGATCGTTTCTATTGAAGACGGCATGGCGGAAGATGATTGGGCGGGCTGGATCGAACTCACCTCGCGCCTCGGCAGCAAGGTGCAGCTCGTCGGCGATGATCTCTTCGTCACCAACACCACCCGCCTGAAACAGGGCATCGAGAAAAAAGCGGCGAACGCTATTTTGATTAAGGTAAACCAGATCGGCACCCTGACCGAGACTCTGGATGCCGTCCAGACAGCGCAGAAAGCAGGTTTCGGCGTTGTATTCTCCCATCGCTCCGGCGAAACGGAAGACAGCACGATCGCCGACCTCGCGGTTGCGACGAATGCCGGCCAGATCAAGACCGGCTCCCTCTCCCGCTCCGACCGTATTGCGAAATACAACCAGCTGATCCGCATCGAAGAACAGCTTGGTCCTTCCGCGAAATATGCAGGCGGAAATTCGATCAAGCACCTTGCGGCCAAACCGGTGCTGCGTGCCGTAGACGGCAAGAAGAAGCGGGCGTAACCGGCGCATGAAAAAACGCCTGATGGGTTGCCTGACCGCGCTGTTTCTGCTTGCCGCCCCCTATATGGCGCAAGCAGCGACAGCCGACTATGAAAAGAGCGCGAAGGCGCATCCTTTTTATCAGGCAATCCTCGACGTTTCCAAGACCATGTCCGGCAAAAAACTGCTTGAGTATCTGAATGCACGAATGCAGGAAGATGCGACACGTGTGCCTGTGGTTTCGCTCTGGCTACGCGACAACTCGATCAACGAGGACGATGGTCGCCGCCTGCAATCGCTGTATTTCCTCTCTTACGCAGAAACGCTTACTGCGATGGCGGATGGGGAGCGTGAATCCGGCAATCCCGGAGCCTATCGTGAACTGCTCGAAACGGCCATGCTCAACTTTCACATTTTCGAGCTGATGGCCACCGTTGACGCCGCGCGGTGTCAGGATCAGACGGCTGGTGACGCGATCCAAAGCATGATGAACCAACGCTACGACATCTTCCGCACCGCCTATCGCACCTTCCCCCGCCCGATTTTCGACACCATCGAGAAGACTGCGCTGCAGCACGAGGAGAAATTCCTCGGGCGGTCGCCGAATGCCGATATTTGCCAGATGGGAAAATCGTACCTTATCGACCTGTCCAAGGCTCCAGGCGTTGAGAAGAAAACGGTCGATGATCCCCTGCAACCTGGACGCAAAAAAATGATCCTCGTTCCGCCCGCCGGTTACATCTATGCGCCCGGTTTTGTGTCAGACAAACAATGGCTTGCAGCGCGTAAAAATGCGCTGAAGGAAGTCACGCAAGAATGGGCGAAGCGCTACAAAGGCGCAATCCAGTAACTCTTTTGACTTGCAAGCCCAGCCTTAAGGCATCGAGCGATAAAGCATGATGCCGGCAGCGACTGCTGACGCAGCGCAAGTAACAAACAAAGCATTACCGAGAATAAAGCACAGTGTGACAGCGCGCGAGAATTGTCGCGGCGATTCAGCCTGAGTGATATTGCTGAGGCCGGGGGCGATACCTGTACGCAGAGCTTCACGCGCCAGTTCTGAAATGCCGAAACCCGCAACACCAATAAAGACCGTCACGAGCGACGCGATAGCAAACAGGATAACGGCGCCCGCGGTCAAAATTACACCAGTCGCGACTGCTCAACCGCTGCCTTCACAAAAGATGTGAATAATGGATGCGGCTCGAACGGTTTGGATTTAAGTTCGGGGTGGAACTGGACGCCGACGAACCAAGGATGGTCTTTCAGCTCCACAATTTCTGGCAGCTTGCCGTCGGGCGACATGCCGCAGAACATCAGCCCCGCATCTTCCAACTGTTTTTTGTATGTCATGTTAACTTCGTAGCGATGGCGATGGCGCTCGGAAATATCGGTCGTGCCATAAATATTCGCTACCAGCGAGCCGGGCGTCAGCTTCGCGGGATATGCGCCGAGACGCATGGTGCCGCCCATATTGCCGCGGTCATCGCGCTTTTCAGTCTCGTTCCCGCGCAGCCATTCTGTCATGAGGCCGACAACGGGATTTGCGTATTATCCCAGTTAGGAAGAACCGAAATCGTTAAGCCGCGCAACATCGCGCGCGACCTCGATAACTGCCATTTGCATACCAAAACAAATACCGAAATACGGAATCTTGTGCTCGCGGGCGTATTGTACCGCCTTTATCTTGCCTTCCGTGCCGCGCTCGCCAAATCCGCCGGGAACAAGGATACCGTGGACATTCTCCAGTAGATGCAGGCTTTCGTCTTTTTCGAATACTTCGGAGTTCAGCCAGCTGAGGTTGACCTTGACGTTATTCGCAAACCCGCCATGTGTAAGCGCTTCCGCCAATGACTTGTAGCTGTCCAGCAGTGACGTGTATTTACCGACGATGCCGATCGTTACTTCGCCTTCTGGATGAGCGATTTTGTGCGCAATGGATTCCCATTTCGAGAGGTTTGGCGCAGGCGCGCTCATGTCGAAATAACGTAAGACCTGCTCGTCCAACCCTTCTTTATGATAGCTGACGGGCACGTGATAAATGCTGGGCACGTCAAGCGCCGGAATCACGCATTCTTTCTTGATGTTGCAGAACAGCGCGATTTTGTGACGTTCCTCGATCGGAATCTCGCGGTCCGCGCGCACCAGCAGAATTGAAGGCTGGATACCGACGGAGAGCAGTTCCTTGACGGAGTGCTGCGTCGGCTTCGTCTTCAATTCGCCCGCCGTCTTGATATACGGCATCAACGTGACATGGATGAACAGCGCGTTGCGCAGGCCGACTTCGTTGCCGAACTGGCGGATGGCCTCGAGAAATGGCAAGCTTTCGATGTCGCCGACAGTGCCGCCGACTTCACACAGCACGAAATCAGCATCGCCGTTATCGTTGGCGATGAATTCCTTGATCTCGTTCGTGATGTGGGGAATAACCTGCACGGTGCCGCCGAGATAGTCGCCCTTGCGTTCTTTTTGCAGCACGTTCCAGTAGATCTTGCCGGTCGTGATGTTGTCGGTCTTGCGCGCGGGCACGCCCGTGAAGCGTTCGTAATGGCCGAGGTCGAGGTCGGTTTCGGCGCCATCATCGGTCACATAGCACTCACCGTGCTCGTACGGGCTCATCGTGCCGGGATCGATGTTCAGGTAAGGGTCAAGCTTGCGCAGACGTACTTTGAAGCCCCTTGCCTGCAAAACCGTCCCGAGTGCCGCGGAAGCCAGACCTTTGCCGAGCGAAGACACCACCCCGCCCGTGATAAAGATATAACGTGGCATGGCGCGCTCCCCTGTCTTGTTCGGTTACTTTTTCGTTTTTTGGGCCGGCTTTTGGGTAGGCTCGTCGATTTTATTTTCTTCGGCGGGCGATTTCTTAGGCTCCTCCACCGGCGTTTTTTCTTCGCCGGGTATGGGCGCGTCAGGCGCCTCTTCCTTTTTCACTTCTTCCACTTTCATCTCGGTCTTTTTTGCGGGATCAGTTTCGATATCAAGAATGCTCTGATGCGCTGGGCGATGGGAGGCCGTGATGGCGAGGATAAGGCTCGTCATGAAGAAAATGCCGGCAAGAATCGTCGTTGCGCGCGTCAGACCGTCGCCCGTGCGACGCTGCATCATCAGGTTCGACATGGAACCGCTGTTGCCCATGAAGCCCCCGGCCTCCGACGGCTGGATCAGGATCGTGACGATGATCGCCAACGTGACGATCAGGTGAATGACGAGAATAACGGCTGAGAGTGTTTCCATGGCAGTACGAATTCCGCTTCTATTATGGGAATTATTATGGTTGGCTTACCGAGGGAGATATTTAGAGCAAATCCCGCCAAAAAACCAGAGTGTTTTTAAGGCTTCTTTGCCTCGCGCATTTTGTAGAACTGATCCGACCACAGGTTTTTATACTGTACGCGCAGATAGTTGCGCTTAGCGGACCAGTCTTCAACCGGTGCGGGGGTATAATTTGGGTCTGCTTTGCCTTTATCCCCGCTCCTGCACAGGATCAAATTCACAGGACGCGTGCTGGTACCGCTTTCGGTCTCGATGGCATCAAATGCCGCGAGATCGTATTCTTCTTTGGTCACAATTTTATAAGCGTAGCGCAGCGCCTCATAACGGGTCAGTAAGTCGGACATTACAGTGACGCCGACTGACGGATCATCGCAACGCTCGGCATCCGCGAGCGCGACGATCTCATAATGCATCAACGCTTTCAGCGCAGTCGCGCCTGCCTTGTTGTAATCCGACATCTTGCCAAGTGCCTGTGCGGTCTGCGCCTGACGCTGCTGAAGATCAGACAGGAAGAGAAAATAGAAAATATTGAACCGCGTCTTATCGGTCAGGCCAAAGGTATTGTCGATCAGCC
>JAQSWE010000170.1 GCA_029266795.1 Alphaproteobacteria bacterium
ATCAAATTCCTCAACGCTGAATTGAAATCCGCAGGGTTCAAGCCGCTGCAGATGAACCGCGTGCTGGACACGCTGCTGATGGCGCGCCAGAAATTCCCCGGCCAGCCGGCATCGCTCGATGCGCTCTGCCGCCGCTTCAAGGTGGATCTGGAGGAGCGCAAATTCCACGGCGCGCTCCTCGACTCCCAGTTGCTGGCCGAAGTCTATATGGAGCTGATGGGCGGTCGTCAGCACGGCTTCGCCATTTTGTCGGAAGCCGCAATCGCCGGCTCCGCCCAGTTGAACGCCAAGATCCGCCGCCAGAAGCGCGAACACCGCAGCTTCACCGTGACGGATGCCGAATTGACACTCCACGCGGAATTCATCGGCAAGTTCAAAACCAATATGTGGTATCCAAAGCCCGAGACGAACGAAGCCGAGAAAAAAGCCTCATAAAAAAAGCCCCGGTTTTTCCGGGGCTTTTTTTATAAATGGCGCTGAGTTATTAACCCTGCGCAGCTTGGCCCTGCTGTTCTTTCAGGCGCTTCACTTCGTTGATGTAGATGGTTTCAAACGAAATGGGCGTCAGGAAGAGGGGCGGGTAGCCGCCGGCGGAGGTCGTGTTCGCCACGATTTCGCGCGCGAAGGGGAAGAGCAGTTTCGGCACTTCCACCATGATGACCGGCTGATGGTTTTCCTTCGGGATATTTTTCAGCACAACGAGCGCGCCGTAGCTGAGGTCGATGATGAAGCAGATTTTGTCTTTTTCTTTTGCTTTCGCTTCGACGCGGAAATTGACGCTGCATTCATACACATCGTCTTTCAGCACCTGATGCTTTAGGAAAATCTGCACATTGGTTTCAGGCTGCGGCCAGCCGGAGACGAGGCTCTCGGGCGCGTTGGGGTTTTCGAAAGAGAAATCTTTGATGTACTGCGCGATCACCTGCACGCCCTGCTGGTTGGCGGGGTTCGGCGCGCCTTCGGGAGCTGCGGTGGCGGCTGCTTTCGGAGCTGCCTTGGGCTCGGGCTTTTTATCTTTAGACATGTTCTGTCAATCCTTTCGAGTTTCAATGCTGTAAAAGCCGTAGCATGGCAGCAGCGCCCCTGCAAGCGCAGCGGGTGGTGCTGTTAGCGCGGGAGTTTGTCGTTATCGTCATCCATACGCTTGAATTCGCCCTCGATCAGCGGCGCATCGGCATCGCCGGGCGGGTTGGTCTTCGTGTAGGTCCATTCGCGGAATTCGCGGCTGTCGCGCGTGAAGGTATGGATATAGCTGTCGGGGTTCTTTTGCGAATGGCCGAACAGCCAGGTTCGGCAGGGTGCCAGCAGGAAAGGTATCGCAATGATATCGCTGACAAAGCCCGGAAATATCAGCAGCAGGGCCGCGATCAGAACGCACAGGCTGTCGAAACCTTCGCGCAGCGCGAAGAATTTGTCGTCGCCATCCGGCGTATGCATGGCTTTCAGCCCGCCTGTTTTCAGCAGATGAAAACCGAGAACTGTCGCGCAAATAATCCATAATACCGAATTGAGGAATCCAATGCGCCCGCCGATCACGAACAGACCAACGAGCTCAATCAGCGGCAGATAGGCAAGGCGCGATAAAAGCTTAGACATATCAGTTGCTTATTCGGGTTGAAACGATTATTTACCTTTATTCGTTATAGTTAAGATGGGGTAAAAGGTTTCTCAAAGCTAGTTGAAATCCCCGCTTTCAGATAGATTTTAATACCACCGGCTCCAAACAGGCGCCCGCGCATAGAAGAAGGAAGATCACGTGCATCTGGATATCCTCATTTTCGCGGCCATCGCGGCCTTCCTCATTTACCGCCTGAATTCCGTGCTGGGCACCCGCAACGGCAACGAACGCCAGCGCCCCAACCCGCTGAAACCCGCCGATGCGCCCGTGAACGTAAACCCGCTGGAGGCGCAGAATGTCGTGCGCCCCGTGCCGCCGCCCATGCCCGTGATGACGCCCGCTGCGCTGGAACTTGTCGTCGATGCAGAAGCGAACCGCGACGGCCGTGTGGAACAGGGGCTTGCAGATATCCGCGCCGAAGACAGCTATTTCGAAATCAATACCTTCATTCAGGGCGCGCGCTATGCGTTCGAATTGATCGTGACCGCCTATGCGCGCGGCGATCTGGCCGCTATCCAGCCGCTGGTTAGCCCGAAACTGTACAACGATTTCGCCGCTGGCGTCCGTGCGCGCGAAGCGGCGGGCCATACCGCCGAACTCACCCTGCACCGCGTCCAGCACGCCAAGATCGTCGAGGCTCATATGGGCGGCGCGATGGCCTATGTCACGGTAGATTTTCAGGTCGATGAAAGCACGGCAACGCGCGACAAATCCGGACAGGTTGTCGACGGCAACCCCGATGAAGTCTTTACGATCCGCGATATCTGGACCTTCACGCGCGATACGCGCATGACCGACCCGAACTGGATTCTTATTGAGACTCGTTCGGCCGATCAGTAATATCCCCTGACCTTGTAAAATTTTTCCACGCGGGGGATTTCCATTGCGCGCACTCTCTATGCTCTGCCTGATCCTGCTTGCCGCCTGCGCAGGCGCGCCCGATGCGGGCAAGGTGAAAAAGGCTGAAGATCCGTTTTTCCTGAAACCCACCGTGTTTGAAAAACTGCCTGGCTGGGGGAATGATGCGCAATCCGCCGCGCTGGTGCCGATGCAGAAATCCTGCGCGCGCATCGCCAAGAAAGACGCCGCTAAATCCTTCGGCCCCACCGATATCGCAGGCAGCTATGCGGAGTGGCAGGCGGCCTGTGAAAAACTTCCTGTCGATGCCGATGATGCGGCAGCGCGGGCCTATTTCGCCGATAACTTCACGCCCTATGAAATCTGGGATGCGCAGGACCGCGACGGATTGTTCACCGGCTATTACGAGCCTATTCTGAATGGTTCGCTGAAAAAGAAAAAACCATACCTCATCCCGCTCTATGAACGTCCCGATGACATGATCACCGTCAACCTCGGCGATTTCAAGCCGGAGCTGAAGGGAGAGAGCGTGACGGGCCGTGTCGACGGCGAAAAACTCGTGCCCTATTACACGCGCGCCGATATCGAAAAAGGCGCGCTAAAAAAACAGGACAAGGTCGTCTGGGTCGATAGCGCGGTCGATGCCTTCTTCCTGCACATTCAGGGCTCGGGCCAAGTGAAAATGCAAAACGGCGATATCCTGCGCGTTGGCTATGCCGCGCAGAATGGCCGCGCCTATACTGCCATCGGAAAATCGTTGTTGGACAAGGGCGAATTGCAACCCGGCAATGTCTCCATGCAATCGATCCGCCAGTGGCTGGAAACGCATCCCGATAAAGCCGCCGACATCATGAACATCAATGAGTCATATGTTTTCTTCCGCAAGCTCGACGGCGATGGCCCGCTGGGGGCGGAGGGCGTCGCGCTGACGCCCAAGCGCAGCATGGCCATCGACCGCAAGAAATTCCCCTATGGCGCGCCGATCTTTATCGATGCCGCAGCACCGGAAGGCGAAGGGCGCTTGCAGCAGTTGATGGTGGCGCAGGATACCGGCGGCGCGATCAAGGGTGCTGTGCGCGGTGATTTTTTCTGGGGCGCGGGCGATGACGCAGCCCACAACGCGGGCATCATGAAAAGCGCAGGACAGTCCTATATCTTGTTGCCCAAATCCGTCACCGTGCCCGCCAAATATGCGCCGCGCCCGTGGTGGATGAAGGCGGGTGGCGCTGCTGACGGTTTCGTTTATAATAACTGACATGGCAGACGTCACCTCACCCTTCGGCACTTACGCCCTGAAAAAACGCGATGCCCAGCTGCTGCGCTGGGCGCAGGGCATGCCCGCCTCGTGGCTCGGCCGCCGCGCCGCGCTGATCCTGCGCAAGACGGTATTGATGAGCAAATGCAAGATTGTCGATGCGGCGACAGAGGGCTTAAAATTCCGCCTCTATATGACCGACAACGTGTCGGAGCGCAAATTCCTGTTCCTGCCCCAATTCTTCGACCGGTTTGAACGCAACCTATTGCGGTCGCGCCTTGCGAACGGCAGCGTGTTTCTCGACATCGGCGCGAATGCGGGCATTTATTCGATGACAGCGGCGGCCTGCGTCGGTGATGACGGGCGCGTCATTTCCATCGAGCCGAACCCCGTCGTGCTCGACCGCCTGAAATTCAATATGTCGCTGAACGGTTTTGAAAAACGCATGAGCGTCGAGCAATCCTGCGTCGGCGATGCCGAAGGCACTGTCGACCTTACGCTCGATGACACCAATCTGGGCGGTTCCAGCCTTGTGGCGACCCGTTCGGAAAAGAAAATTTCCGTCGCCTGCTATCCGCTGCTCACCATTTTGAAAAAATACCAAATCGAAAAGATCGACGCGCTCAAAATCGATATCGAAGGTGCGGAAGATAAAGCGCTGATCCCCTTCCTGCGCGACGCGCAGGGCACGCTGCTGCCGAAAATCATGATCCTCGAAAACTCGCCGAGCCAATGGCAGCAGGATTTGCCCGCCGCGCTCACCGCCGCCGGTTATACGCTCCTGAAAACCACACGCATGAATATGGTATGGGAAAAGGCCTGACTGGCGACACCGACGCTGCTGTCAAATACTCGAAAATCAATTCACCCCACGTCTGTGGATTCTTTGAGCCAGATAGGCTTTTGCGACAGCGGGCCATGCCAACCCCATTCGGCTAATACTCCGATAAATACATCGCGGTCGTATTCCTCTATACCCGAGGGTTCGCTCATTACCGAAAAACCATATCCAGCTTGAATGATTTCATCGGACAAGTCCTTCACCAGTCCAAAATCCGGCACAATAAGCATGCCCTCCGGGCCACCGAAATAGCGAACCAACACCGGCGCGTGAACGTGAGCGCCTGACGGCAGCTTCAAGTCGAATGGCCCCACGAATTCAATTCCAAGATCTTCAGCGGCGCTCTTCCAGTGTGCAAAAAAGTTATTTTTTTCCATTGCCCCTCTATTCCATTGCCCCTCTATTAGTCACTTATCAGTCTAAATTTATGTGATGCGAGGACGCGTTTGGATGCCGGAACAAACTCGGCCTGGCGAATGTTTCTTCAGCGTCAGGAGATTTTTTCCGGCACCGGTAGCCGCGACAAATTGGCCTGAATATCGTCAATCGCGGGCATCCCCGCCTGCGCGCCGAGACCAAGGCAGGCAAGGCCAGCACCGGTCGATGCGACATGCATTGCCTTCACCCAGCCGCTGCCGGATTGCAGGGAGGCTGCAAAGATACCGCAGAAAGCGTCGCCCGCGCCGGTGGAGTCAACAACCTCGACCGGCAGCGCGCCCACGGTATAGGCCTCGTTGCCCTTGGCCGCGACCGCGCCTTTTTCTTCCAGCGTGATGATGCAGGCGAGGTCGCCCATCGCAGCCACTTTTTTCGCGATCGTCAATGCATCTTCGGAGTCGATGCCGAGGCCGTGCGCCAGCTGGTGCGCCTCGACTTCGTTCACGATCAGGTAATGCAGCGTCGCAATTACCTCTGCCGGAATTTCGGCGGAGGGCGAGGCGTTTAAAATAGTGATCGCGCCGTTTTCCTTGCCGCGGCGCAAGACGTCGAAGGTCTGCGCGTAATCGGTTTCCAGCTGGCAGAGGATCAGGTTCTTGTCGTTGAATACTTCGTCGGGCAGCTGGTCGGAAGTGGCGTCTAGGTTCGCACCCGGTGCCACGATGATGATGTTCGCGCCCTTCATGTTGACCGCGATGGTGGCGCAGCCCGTCGGGCGCTCCGAAATGCCGATGCCCGATGTCCAGATGCCCTGGGTTTTGAGGCTGTTGACGCAGCGCCGGCCAAAGGCGTCGTCGCCGACCTTGCCCACCATCACGACCTTGGCGCCTGCGCGCATGGCGGCGACGGCCTGGTTGGCCCCCTTGCCGCCCGAGCTGCTGATGTAATCCTGAGTGCAGGGCACGGTCTCGCCGGGGCCCGGAAATTCCTTCACCGGCATCACCAAATCGACGTTCATCGAGCCGAAAACGATAATCATGGAAATTCCCCCGCTACATAACTGTAGGGCCAAGCCATTACAGGGTCTAGGGCTAACCGCCTGTATTTTATGG
>JAQSWE010000171.1 GCA_029266795.1 Alphaproteobacteria bacterium
CAGGTCGAATGGAAATGGGACGGCATCCGCGTGCAATTGGGTTTGGGAGAAATGGAAAAAACGATGTTCTCGCGCACCGGCGACAATATTGCGCATACTTTCCCCGACCTGATGGCAACGCTGAATGGCAGCGCGGTGCTGGACGGCGAATTGCTGGCGGGGCGAGAATTTTCGCCCATGTCGTTCAACGATTTGCAGCAGCGCCTCAACCGCAAGACGGTCAGCGCGAAGATGCAGAAGGATTATCCCGCCTTCGTGCGCCTTTATGACATGTTGTTTGACGGCGACGAGGATATCCGCCACCTACCGCTGTCGGAGCGGCGGTTACGCCTCGCCGCGTGGCTCGCCCGCAATTCCAACCCCCGCCTCGACCTGTCGCCCGTTATCGAATTCGACGACTGGAACGCGCTGGCCGAAGTGCGCGTGAAGGGCGCGGAGGAGCAGGGGCATGAAGGTTTGATGCTGAAGCGCAAAGACAGCATTTACCAGCAGGGCCGCGTGAAGGGCCTCTGGTACAAATGGAAGCGGGAGGCGCGGCTCATCGACGCCGTGCTGATGTATGCGCAGCGCGGCCACGGCAAGCGGTCGTCATTTTATTCCGACTACACCTTCGGCGTCTGGAAGGGCAACGAGATCGTGCCGGTCGGCAAAGCCTATTTTGGCTTCACCGACGAAGAACTGCTGAAAATCGATAAATGGGTGCGCGGCCATACCATCGAGCGCTTCGGTCCCGTGCGCGAAGTGTCGAAGGAACTGGTCTTCGAGGTCGCCTTCGATTCCGCGCATGACAGCGCCCGCCACAAATCCGGCATCGCGCTGCGCTTCCCGCGCATTAACCGCATCCGCTGGGACAAGCCCGCGCAGGAAGCGGATACGCTGGAAAATGTGAGAAAACTGGTCGAAGTACGGGTGAGCACCTAGATATTCTTCATCGAGTCACCGTGTCCCAATAAACTTTCCCATCAATAGGTCTTTTATTATCAATCGTTTACGTCGCCCCCCCAGTCAAATCCGATCACACGGAGGTGAAATTAATCAATCGTTTGATTAATTTTACTAAGGGCTTATAATGGTTATATAACCGATTCCCGCAGGAGAATGATGGCAACAGCATCCAAAAATCCCAAACAGGCACGTGGCGGAGAGGCGCGGCAGAAGCTGCTTTTTGCGGCGGTCGAGCTGTTTGCCGAGCATGGCTATGAGGGGGCAAGCACGCGCGAGATCGCGGCGGCGGCGAAGCAGAACATCGCCGCCATCAGCTATTACTTCGGCGACAAGGAAGGCCTGTATGCAGCCGTGCTGGAGGAATTTTTTCGTCGCAAGCATGCGGAAGCAGGTGCCAGCATCACCGCCGCCCGCGCGCTGCGGGATGACCCTGCCCGCACGCCGGAGCGCATCCTCGACGAAATTCGCAACTGGCTGCGCGCCAGCGTGATGTCGCTCGCGCAGGAAGACCGGCTGTCGCAGGGTTTCGTGAAGCTGATGATGCGCGAGCAGTTCGCGCCGACAAAAACCTTCAAGAAATTCTTTGCGCGCGTTTCAGACCCCGCTGAAGACCCTTTTGCCATGCTCGTCGCCGCCTATCTGGAGCGCGACCCCGATGCCGTCGAAACTTTCCTGATCACCCATGCATTGGTCGGCCCTTATATCGGCTTCATCGTGGCACCCGAAATCGTGCGAATTCGCACGGGATGGAAAAAAATCGGTGCGGCAGAGGTGGCGCAGATCGCCGATGTCGTACTGATGCAAATGGAAATCACGCTGGCAGGATTGCGTAATAAAAAGGCAGGGGCGAAGAAATGATGAAGAAACTGGCCATCCTCGCGTTCATCGCTGTTATCATCGCAACTGCTTCCATTGTGTTCACGCGCGGCAAGAACCTGAAAACGGAAGCACCGCCCGCGCCTGCCGCGGCCGCGCTCACAGTCACCTCAACAGCCGCCCGCCGCGCCGAATGGCCGGAAATCATTCACGCCACAGGCGCGGTCGCTCCGTGGCAGGAAGCCATCATCGGCGCGGAATTGACCGGCCAGCGTCTGACCGATGTGCTGGCCGATGTCGGCGACGTGGTGACAAAGGGCCAGGTACTCGCCCGTTTTGAAACCGATACGCTGCTGACGCAACAGGCGGAGTTGCAGGCGGTGTTGACGCAAGCGATTGCCGTGCGCGACCGTTCGCTCCTGCTGAAAAAGAGCGGTGCGATTGCGGTGGAGAAAGCCGATAGCGACGTGCAGCAGGCGGCGATTGCGCAGGCGCGTTTTGATGCGAACGAGGTACAGTTGAAGCATGCCGTCGTGACAGCACCCGATGACGGCGTCATCAGTTCGCGCAGCGCAACGCTCGGTGCTGTCGGCGCGAACGGTCAAGAATTATTCCGCCTGATCCGCCAGAACCGGCTTGAATGGCGCGGGCAGGCAACGGCGCAGCAGCTCGCGCGATTGAAACCCGGGCAAGACATTACGCTTGCGCTGCCCGACGGCACGACAGCAAAGGCAAAGCTGCGCCAGATCGCGCCCGTACTGGATACGAATACACGCATGGCGACTCTTTATGCGGATATTGAAGCCGGCGGCAGCGCGCTCGCCGGCATGTACGGTGAAGGCAGCATCACACTGGAAACGCGGCAGGTGCTTGTTCTGCCCGCAAAAAGCGTCGTCATCCGCGACGGCCGCAGCTATGTCTTCCGGCTTGAGAAAAAGGAAAACGACATAGCCACGGCCCATATCGCCTCCGTGACAGCAGGCCGCAGCGAAGGCATCCAGACCGAAATCATCGGCGGTATCGCGGCTGGCGATATCGTGGCCGTCGATGGCGCGGGATTCCTGAATGACGGCGATATCGTGCGTATCGCGTCGAAAGACGTTACGCAATGAATTTCGCCACTTGGTCGATCAATAACCCTATTCCGTCGATCCTGCTGTTCATCATGCTGACGCTGGCGGGCGTCTACGGCTTCAGGAACCTGCCGATCCAGAACCTGCCGGATATCGAGCTGCCGACCGCAATTGTCTCATTATCACTGCCGGGCGCAGCGCCCGCGCAGCTGGAAACCGAGGTCGCCCGCAAGGTCGAGGATTCGATTGCGACGGTATCTGGCATCAAGCATATCAGCACCTCCATCACCGACGGCAGCGTTGCGATTACCGTACAATTCGTATTGGAAAAACCGCTGTCGGATGCGCTGATCGAGGTGAAGGACGCGGTGGACCATGTCCGCGCCGACCTGCCGACCGAGGTGCTGCCGCCGACCGTTTCCGCCGTGCGCGTCGGCGGTGCGCCGCTCATGACTTTCACCATTTCTTCCACCCAAATGGACGAGGAAGCGCTGTCGTGGTTCGTCGACGACACGATTTCCAAGACGCTGCTGGCGCAGCCGGGCGTCGGAAAGTTCGACCGCGTGGGCGGCGTCAGCCGCGAAATACGCATCGATGTCGATCCCGCGCGGCTGTCATCGCTCGGCGCAACAGCGGCGGATGTGTCGCGTGCAATTCGGCAGGTGCAGCGCGAATCCTCCGGCGGCCGCGCGCAGCTGGGCGCGTTGGAGCAATCGGTGCGCACCATCGGCACCGTCGCGCACGCAAGCGACCTTGAGGCGCTGCCGATATCGCTCGCCGATGGCCGCAACCTGCGTCTCGACCAGGTGGCCACAGTGCATGATACGGCGGCGGAGCGCACGCAGGCCGCATTGCTGGACGGAAAATCCGTCGTGGGTTTTCGCATTTACCGCGCGAACGGCACGGATGAAACCGATGTCGCGAAGCGCACGACGGAGGCGCTGAAGATACTGACCGACCGCCATCCCGGCCTCACCATCACGCCCATCAACAATACCGTCGACTACACGCTGGCGCAGTATCGCGGGTCCATGCATATGCTCTATGAAGGCGCGATACTCGCCGTGATCGTCGTCTGGTTCTTCCTGCGCGACTGGCGCGCGACGCTGATTTCGGCAACCGCTCTGCCGCTCTCGATTATCCCGACTTTTGCCGCCATGCACTGGTTCGGCTTTTCGCTCAATACGCTCACATTGCTCGCGCAGGCGGTTGTCGTCGGCATCCTCGTCGACGATGCCATCGTCGAGGTGGAGAACATCGTACGGCACAAGAAAATGGGGAAATCCGTGCTAAAGGCAACGGAGGAGGCGGTCGATGAAATCGCACTTGCCGTCATTGCCACCACCTTCACGCTTGTCGTCGTCTTCCTGCCGACATCGCTCATGGGCGGCGTCTCGGGCCTGTTTTTCAAGCAGTTTGGCTGGACCGTCGTGATTTCCGTGCTCGCCTCGCTGCTTGTCGCGCGGCTGCTGACGCCCGTCATGGCGGTTTATTTCCTGAAATCCGAAACGCATCATGAAGAACCGGCGGACGGTCCCGTCATGACCCGCTATATCGCCGCGGTGCGGTGGTGCATGAAATGGCGCAAAACGACCATCGGCCTTGCAACGCTATTCCTGCTGGCCTGCCTTGCGATGGGTACGCAGCTGTCCTCCGGCTTCGTGCCAGCGGCGGATCTGGGTTACACCACCATCAGCCTCGAACTGCCACCCGGCAGCACGATGCAGGATACGCTGGCAGCAGCCGAGAAAACGCGGCATGCAGTGGCCGATGTCGCGGGCGTCGACCATGTCTTCACAACCGTCGGCGTCGCGCTTGCGGGCGGCGGTCCGCAGCAGCCGCAGGCCGGCGAGGTGCGCAAGGCATCTGTCATGCTCACGCTGAAGCCGCGTGGCGACCGCCCGAAACAGCGTGACATAGAAAAGGCCGCGAGCAAGGCGCTGGCGGTCGTTCCCGGCGCACGCTTCACCATCGGCTCGGGCTCCGGGGCAAAAATGTCGATCCTTCTCTCCAGCGACAACGATCTCGCGCTGAAGCAGGCGGCGCATGCGCTGGAAACCGGTCTGCGCAGCATAGGAGGCTTAAGCAATATCAGTTCGACCGCCACGCTGCAGCGGCCGGAGATAACGATCCGCCCTAATTTCGCGCGCGCTGCGGAACTGGGCGTCACGACAACCGATATCGCCGACACCGTGCGCATCGCAACGGCGGGGGATTTCGACCAGCAGGTCGCGAAGCTCAATCTCGACACGCGTCAAGTATATATCCGCGTGCGCATGCCCGATGCCGCGCGGCAGAATATCGAGGCGATATCCAACCTGCGCGTGCCGGCACGGGGCGGCTTGACGGCGCTCTCGACCGTCGCCGATATCACCACCGGCACCGGCCCCGCGCAGATCGACCGATACGACCGCCACCGCTTCGTCACCATCGGCGCGGATCTGGGCGGGATGCCGCTCGGCGATGCGCTGGCGAAAGCGAAGAAGCTGCCCGCGCTCGCGAACCTGCCGTCCTCCGTCCGCCAGATCGATGCGGGTGACGCGGAATTCATGACGGAGCTGTTCTCCGGTTTCGGGATCGCGATGCTGACGGGTATTCTCTGCGTTCTCTGCGTTCTCGTCCTGCTGTTCAAGGATTTCTTCCAGCCCATCACGATCATCGCGGCGCTGCCGCTGTCCTTCGCGGGTTCCATTATCGCGCTGCTGGTAACAAAGGGAGAAGTCGGCCTGCCCGCGCTGATCGGCATGATCATGCTGATGGGCATCGTTACGAAAAACTCCATCCTGCTGGTCGAATATGCTATCGTCGCCATCCGCGACCGCGGCATGACGCGGCATGACGCGCTGGTTGACGCCTGCCATAAGCGCGCGCGCCCGATTGTCATGACGACAATTGCGATGATCGCAGGGATGCTGCCGATTGCCATCGGCCTCGGCGGTGATTCAAGCTTCCGCCAACCCATGGCGATCGCGGTTATCGGCGGCCTTATCACCTCGACCGCGCTCAGCCTGCTGGTCGTACCGGTGACATTCCTTTACATCGACGATGTAGAACGCCGTCTCGCGCGCGCTTTTGCACGGTTCAAGCCGGATATGTCATGATCTTGCATCCCGCGGCGGCATCTGCAAAGATGTCCCCGTCGATTTCATGAAATTCAGAAAGGCTCCCTCAAAATGATCAAAGCCAAATCCTATGCCGCCTATGACA
>JAQSWE010000172.1 GCA_029266795.1 Alphaproteobacteria bacterium
ACCCTCTGGGGCATACGGATTAAGAGAAGAATGATCACGCTGAAAGACATCGAAGAACACCTGAAGGCTTATAAGCCCGGCGCCGGCAGCGGCGACGGCGCGCTGAATCCCGGCATGGTCATGCACCCGCCGACGCGCGACGCGTCTGTTTTGATTTTGCTGATCGAACGCCCCGAAGGCGTCACCATCCTTTTCACCGAACGCACCCATACGCTGAACGCCCATGCGGGGCAGGTCAGCTTCCCGGGCGGCGGGGTGGAGGCGCAGGACAAGGACGCGCATGAAACCGCGCTCCGCGAAGCGCAGGAAGAAATCGGCCTCGTGCCCGCCAATGCGCGCGTGATCGGCCAGCTGGATGAATATGTGACGCGCACGGGTTTCCGCGTGACGCCTGTCGTGGCGGTCCTTGAAAAAGACCAGACTTGGATCCCCAGCCCCGATGAAGTCGCACGCATTTTTGAAGTGCCGGTCGAGAGCATCTTTCAGGAGCTTAAGGAAGAAAGCCTCACCTTTGAGGGCGGCGAGCGCCGCTTCTACGGCATGATGTGGGACGACGTGCATATCTGGGGCGCAACCGCCGGCATGCTGCGCAATTTCGCGGATGTGGTGAACAAGCCTGCGCCGCCAAAGAATGATAATCTGACGGCGGAGCCGTCGAATGATACGATCCAGCCGAAAGCGGAAAACCGCAAGAATGGCAGCAACAACTCCAAACCCGGCGGCCAGTAAAACGCAATGACGGTCTATAACGGCAAAATCGCGCGCAAATCCTGGATGATCGCTCCGGAAACGGTCGCCGTGATGGACGCGTTGCAGGCGACGGGGGTCGAGGCGCGCTTCGTCGGCGGCTGCGTGCGCAACGCGCTGGTCAACCGCCCCGTGATCGATATCGATATCGCGACGCCCTTGCGCCCCGAACAGGTGATCGAACATTTGCAGGCCGCGCAGATCCGGCATATCCCGACGGGTTTGCAGCACGGCACCGTGACCGCGATTTCCGACGGCAAAGCGTTTGAAATCACCACGCTGCGCATCGATGTCAATCCTTTCGGCCGCCATGCGCAGGTGCAGTTCACCGATGACTGGGAAAAAGACGCGTCGCGCCGCGACTTCACCATCAACGCGATGTCGGCGAATATGAACGGCGATGTCTATGATCCCTTCACGGGGATCGAGGATTTGCGCACGGGCCGCGTGATTTTCGTCGGCTATCCCGAAACGCGGATCCAGGAAGATATTTTGCGCATCCTGCGCTATTTCCGTTTCTTCGCCCATTTCGGGCAGGGCCGCCCCGATGCCGCGGCGCTGGTCGCCTGCGCGAAACTGGCGAACCGCCTGCCGCGCCTGTCGGCGGAGCGCATCCGCACCGAAGTCTTCAAAATTCTTGAATCCGACCGCTGCGCGATCACCTGGAACATCATGCTGCGCGCCGGCATCACCACGCATTTCCTGCCCGAAGCAACGGGGCTGAAAACGCTGGAGAGATTGCTGGAGCTGGAGGCCGATCATCACAGCCATCCCTTCGTGCTGCGCCGGCTCGCCGCGCTGCTCGACGTCACGCCCTCCGGCCTTGTCGCGCTCACGCGTTCCTTGCGCCTGTCCAACGATCAGGCGGCGGTGCTGATGAAACTGATGAATCCCGGAATGCCGGTTGCGACCGATATGTCGGAACAGGCGGTGCGCAAGCTGGTCTATGCGCATGGCAACGACATGGCGCGCAGCCTGCTGCTGCTGGCCGCCGCGCGGGATTTTGACAAGGGCAATCTCGACGCGCTCTACAATGTCGCAACATCTTTCCGCCCGCCCCGCTTCCCGCTGATCGGCGACGATGTGCTGAAACTCGGCTGGCCGGCCGGCCCGCAGATCGGCCGGATTTTGAAAGACATGGAAGAATGGTGGATCGCCGAAGACTTCGCGCCCGGCCGCACCGAAGCGCTGAAGCTGCTCGCCGCCCGCCATGTGCCGCCCGTTTCCTCCGGCGCGCCCGCGTTGCAGGCTTAAACTTTTTATCCAGATTTTCAGGCGTAAAAAAACCGCGATCAACGCGGTGAGTATCTTTCCTGTCTTGAAGCCCTGCCGGTGGCCCCCTGTTTTTCGCTTGCCCCGATGCGGGCTGGTGAGAATTGCGCCAAACATACAACCATGCTATCACATGATTGCGTAATTAGCAACTATAAATTGTTACATGCTTGATATCGTTGGCTTAAGGTCCACCCGGCGCGCGGGGCTTCACCGCGCTGCGTTTCACTTCCCGCGCTTTCGGCGCATCGTCCTTGGGCGCGCCGCCGACAAACTTGCTGGCGGGGGCGGTTTCAACTTTCGGCGCGTCCTGCGCGGCTTTCGCGGCGGCAAGGCGCTGTTCGGTTTCTGTGCGCAAGGCTTCGAACTGCGGATTGATCACCTCGCGGCCCGCATTCGACGCATAGCCTTCCTTGCCGACGATGCCGTCGAGGAAGAATTTGCGGGAACCGTCGGTCGTGAAATCGAGCGTGCTGCCCATGAATTTCTTGCCTTCTTCGGTCAGCGCGGAACTCATGACCATGTTCGATTTCATGCCCGCACCGCCCGATGCGTAAAGGTCGGCATCCGACACCATCGCCGCCATCTGCGTCAGTTTCGAATTTCCTTCCAGGTCCTTCAGCACGGGGAAATCCAGCGGCTTGATCGTGGCCGGATCGACGCCTGGTTTCAGCTTGCTTTGGAAATCGGCTTCCTTGATGCCCTCCAGCGTCGCGGGCGTTCCTTCGCGGTCGCCTTTCGCAAGGCTTTTCAGGATCGCATGAGGCCCGTTGGGCGAGGTCGTCATCAAAATCGTATGCACGTTGCTGATCTGCTGCTCGGTCAATCCTGCCTCGCGCATCAGCGGTTCCATCGCCTTGAACGATTGCTTTTCGTTATAGAGCGGATCGTTCGGCGGGTTGGATTTACCCATATGGTCGATATCGTGGCCGATCGCGGTCATCAGCGTGATCGCCTGTTCCTGCTTCGTCAGCGGCACGCCGCGCGGGTCGCCATTGGCGACGAATTCGTTGTTTTTGGCCAGCAGGTTCGCCGTCATCGCGGCGACATCTGTGTAGTGGAATTTATTGTGGTAATCGGGCGTGATGCCGGCATCGACTTCCGCGCGCGCGGCCACCATGATGATCGCCTTGTATTCCGCGCTGCCCTTGTCCAGCCCCAGCTGGTCCGCGTGATGCGCGGCGAGCGCGGGCAGCGACGGGCGGCCGGTCGCGCGGTATTCGTCGATATGTACTTGCCTGAATTTATCGGCGGTTTCGAACGCGTTGCTGCCGGTGTGGAAAAACACGCCCCCGCGGTCTTCGAATTTCTGGTCGAGCGACGAGATGCTTTTCAGCGTCTGGTTGAAGCTCTCCGCCCCGCCGAGTTCGCGCACGATATCGGGGTTTTGCGCGGCCATGTTGCGGATCAGGTCTTCCATCGATTGCGGTGAGGTGCTCATGCGCGCACCGCCGATGCTTTCGCCTGCAGCATGGTCAGGAAAACGCCTTCCATCTTTTTGACATCCGTCTGGATGTCGGGCGGCAGGCTGTTCCAGCGCAAATGAAATTCGCCGATGTCTTTCATCATGCCCGCCAGATCGCCGTCGATGGCATGGCGGTGCAAAATCTTCAACTGGTCTTGCGGCGAAATCCGGTCGGCCTGTGCCATCGGCAGCTCCTGCAGCGAAATTGATAGTGGCCTGCTATTCGCAAGCCGAATTCATACGGTTACATAACATTATAGGAAGGGGCGGTTAGAAGAGTCTTAATATGTCATTAACCTGTTGATTTAACATTGAATTGCTGCGCACTCCTTTTATAATAGATCTACGGCACCCGCTTTCGGGCGCCCGCGAAACCGGGATTCCCAACACCATGCTGGCACCTGTCATTAGCCTGTTGTCGATTGCGCACCTGCTGCTGCAGCTTGTGCTGGCGGTGACGTGCCTGTTCCTGTTTTTCTCCGCCGCTTCCGGCGCGAAGCCGTACTTTCCCGACGGCGTGAACGGGCTGCTCGGTCTCATCGGCGCCATCTGCGCCCTGCAGGGAAAACAAATCCAGCGCGACTGGGTCATCGGCAAGCAACCCAATTACGTGCGCATCATCGCCATGGCATGGACGGTCTGCTTCGCGGTCTATGCGCTGATCGTGTTGAAAGAACCCGTCGTCGCCGTCATCGCGCTCATGAGCATCATCTACATGATGCTCCGCTTCGCGCCGGAACCGGTTGAGGAGAAAAAACCGGAGGCTGTGAAGGTGGCAGAAAAAACTGCTGAAGAAAAACCGTTGATAGATGAACCGAAGGCTTAAGGCCACTTCGCTTCGGGCGGCATCGACATCAGGATCGCTTCGGTGTTGCCGCCGGTTTTCAGGCCGAATTGTGTGCCGCGGTCATATAGCAGATTGAATTCGACATAGCGGCCACGACGCACCAGTTGGTGTTCGCGTTGCTCCGGCGTCCATGACTTGTTCATGTGGCGGCGTACGAGTTGCGGATAGATGGAGAGGAAAGTGTCGCCCACCTCGCGCGTGAAGGCGAAATCGCGGGTCCAGTCATTCTCCAGATAATCATAGAAAATCCCGCCGATGCCGCGCGGCTCGTTGCGATGGGGCAGGAAGAAATAATCGTCGCACCACTTTTTGAACTTCGGGTGATATGCGGGATCATGGCGGTCGCAAGTTTGTTTCCATGCCGTATGAAAATCGGCGGTATCGGTTGCGTCCGGTATCATCGGCGTCAGATCCGCGCCGCCGCCGAACCATGCCTTGGATGTCACGATATGGCGCGTGTTCATGTGGACGGCGGGGACAAGGGGGGATCGCATATGCGCAACCAGGCTGATGCCCGCCGCCCAGAATTCGCCGGTCTCGGCTGCGCCCGGAATGTTCTTGCGGAATTCGGATGAAAACGTGCCATGCACTTCCGAAATATTCACGCCGACTTTTTCAAACACGCGGCCATGCATGACCGACATCACGCCGCCGCCGCTGAGTTTGCCGTCGTTTTGCGGGGAATCTTTTTTGTCCCATGGCTTGCGCTCGAACTTTGCCGGCGGCAGGTCAGCGAATGTGCCGGTCAGTTCCGTCTCGATCTTTTCAAACTCCGCGCAGATGCGGTCGCGCAAGGTTGCGAACCAAGTGGAGGCTTGGCTCTTCCTGTCGTCCGGTTGTTCCTGTCTGGCGGTATTGGTCACGGCTTGCGATTCCCTTTTATGGCTGCATTAAGCCTGTTTTCGGGGTGTTTTGCAATTGATGAAAGTCAAGAAAGCGGCTCGAAAAATAAGCCGCAATCGCGGCGAAGGCCGGGGTTACGGGTGCGGGAATTGGCTGGTTTGGCGAAGGGCTTCGGACAACACCATCGAACTTGCGACCGCGACGTTCAGCGAGCGCACGCCTGCCGCCATCGGGATGGTGATGCGGGCGGAGCATTCATTGTGGACGTCATCCGGCACGCCCGCGCTTTCGCGGCCGGCCAGCAAAACATCATCGTGCGAAAATTTGAAATCCAGAAAAGACTGGTCGGTTTTCGTCGTCAGCAGGACGATGCGTTTTCCCGCATGGGCGGTTTTAAAGCTTTCCCAGTTCATATGCCGTACCATATCGAGGTGCTCGATATAATCCATGCCTGCGCGCTTCAGGTTTTTGTCACTCAGTAAAAACCCGCAGGGCTCGATAATATCGAGCGCGACATTCAGGCAGGCGCAAAGCCGCATCAGCGTGCCGGTGTTTTGCGGGATATCGGGCTGGTATAACGCCAGTCTCATGTGTATTTGTCACCGCGATTGTTTAATGCCATTATCGACCATAACGGAAGAGACCCATGAAATACAGGATGGCATCATACGAACTCTATGCGCTGGCGGTGGCGGCGTTTTTGATCGACCATGTGGGGCTGTATTTATATGACGATAACCTGTGGTTTCGCGTGTTCCGCATGTTCGCGCTGGTCTGGTTTATCCCGACGGGATACAACGCGGGGCGCAAATCCGAT
>JAQSWE010000173.1 GCA_029266795.1 Alphaproteobacteria bacterium
ATAAGCTGGTCCGCATTTACATGGATCTGGATGCCATCGAGAACGGCAAACCAAAGGCGGGCGAAGTGGATGATGCGCTTAAGGCGGCAGCTACGCTTGCTATCATGAAAACTGTGATAACAATTGAGTCTAAGGACCTACCTCAAAGCATTGAGACTATTCAGTCAGCCGTTAAGAAATCACTTGAGGAACTAGCGATAAAGCTTGACGATCAAAAACTCGCAGTTCAGGCGAAAGAGGGCGTCGATTTTTCAGCGCCACGCGTGACAAAGATTACAGACGCGAGCGGAAATAATACGCTTTATAAGGTGAAGTCAACCAATCCGGTTTTGAAGACACTTGGCCTTTAACCGTTGTCCAGTTCCGAATCCCAATAGAGATAGTCGTTCCAGCTTTCATGCAGGAAGTTGGGCGGATAGGCGCGTCCATTGACCTGCAACTCCGCATTCGTGGGCTGGACAGGCCTCGTCATTGGGAACATGCGACATTCGGTCGGAAGGTAATTGCCCTTCAGCAGGTTACAGTCCTGACATGCCGCGCAGATGTTTTCCCACGTTGTCGTTCCGCCCCGCGATTTCGGGATCACATGGTCGAAGGTGAGTTCATGGGTACGGTGTTTTGCGCCGCAGTACTGGCAGGTCCAACGGTCGCGAAGGAAAACGTTGAAGCGTGTAAAGGCTGGGCGGGATTTTGGCTGAACATATTCTTTCAGCGCGATGACGCTGGGCACCTTCATTTGAAAACTGGGAGACCGGATGACCGCATCGTACTCCTGCACGATACTGACACGATCAAGGAAAACAGCCTTGATGGCTTCCTGCCATGACCAGAGGGAAAGAGGAAAATAACTCAAGGGACGATAGTCTGCGTTCAGAACTAAAGTCGGACAGCTGTCGAGGTGACTTTGCACCTGGGACCCTTTCTTGGTTCCGAACTCTAGCCGTCTACTGTCACCCGGATAGAGTTTGTGTTAACGAATCTCATCCTTAAACTCATTATAGCACAAAACAGGGCTAAAACGGGTCCCACAGGGAAATTCGCCAAGGATTACAAGGGTCTTAAAGTTAAGCTTTAAGTTGCTTTTTCTCGGAATTGCCAAATTTTTCAAAGTTTTCGCGGATGAATTCAACACCGCGGATCATGCCGAACTGGTCAATACCGTGCGCAAGGCCTGGTCGCATAATAGTTTCGATATCGTAGCCAGCTCCGGTAAAACCTTCCTCGATTTTGACAAGATTGTCGGGAATCACCACATCATCGCGATCGCCATGGATCGCCAGAACAGGCACTTTCACATTACCGGCAGCCTTGAGTCCAGCCGCGTCAATCATCATGCCGGAATAGCCGACGACAGCAGCACAAGCCTTTTTGCGCCGTGGCATAGCGTACATAGCCATCATCGCGCCCTGCGAAAAGCCCACGACAGCCAGATTGGCGTCATCAACACCCCATTTTTGCAGTTCCTGGTCGATGAAATTATTCAGGACGGGCAATACGTTCTGGGCATGCTGTTCGCGCTCGATCGTAGCAGCATCAACCGCTCTTATCGGAAACCACTGGAACCCTTGCGCATACTGGTCGCAGATTGCCGGCGCATTCGGAGATACGAAAGCCGCATCGGGCAGCGCATCGCGCCATTCATGGCCAATACCGATCAGGTCGTCGCCATTGGAGCCATATCCATGCAGGAAAACAACGAGTTGCTTGGCTGTACCGGACAGCGGGGCAATAAAGGGGCCATTCAGTTTCTGCATGATTTTAACCTTTCAATCGAACAGGCTGCAGCCTATATTATGGGCGTTATCACAACAAGGATTATCCGCGCATGACCGCCGCAAACCTCCTGTTTTTTGTCGCCCTCGCCTGCATGCTGGCCGTCGTAGGCTCATTCATTTGGGGCATGGTCGCCATGACGCGAGGCGGTGAAAAGGATGCGGCAACCAGCAACAAGATGATGCGCTTCCGCGTGATCTTTCAAGGGCTGGCGCTTGCCTTCCTGTTTCTTTCCTATCTGGCGCGGCAACCTCAGTAATTTATGAAAATTCTATTCATTACAGCGACGCGCATCGGTGACGCTGTCCTGTCGACGGGCGCGCTCGACCATTTTATTCGGACCTATCCCGATGCCGAAATCACCGTTGCCTGCGGCCCGCTGGTGGCCGGACTGTTTGCGCCTGCTCCCCGTGTTGTGCGCGTGATCGCGCTGAAGAAGGAAAGCTGGGGCCGCCACTGGTGGAGGCTGCTGCAAGAAACGATGATGCAGGAATGGGACATCATCGTCGATCTGCGCAATAGCGCTGTCTCCCGCATCTTGCGGGGCAAAAAGAAATTCATCTGGCGTGGCTCGGAAAAGAACGGTCACAAGGTGGAGCAGATTGCCGCTGTCATTGGCGCGGCGCCGCCGCCTGCCCCGATACTCTGGCCCGATCATATTGCCCAAACGGAGGCAGATCGTTTAATTCCCGGCGGCGCGCCATTCATCGCGATTGGCCCAACGGCCAACTGGGCGGGTAAAGCATGGCCTGCTGAAAACTTCATTGCACTTGTGAACGCGATGACCGCGTCGGGTTCAATTCTAGAAGGCGCGCGTGTCGCCGTTTTTGCGGCACCGGGAGAAGAAGCCGCCGCCCTGCCCGTCTTGAATGCCCTGCCTACACATCAGCGCATCGACATGATTGCCAAAGCATCGCCACTGACCGCCGCCGCAGCGATCCGACGTGCCGAAATCTATATCGGCAACGATTCCGGCCTGACGCATATCGCGGCTGCCGTCGGCACACCAACGCTGGCATTGTTCGGATATGGCTGGCCGGAGCTTTATCGCCCCTGGGGATCGCGCGCCGCTTATATCCGCACGCCCGAAACGCCGGAACAACTGCTGGAGGGCCGCAGCACCGACAGCATCACGTCTTCCCTGATGGGTTCACTAACAGTTACGGCAGCCGTTGAGGCCGCCGTAAGACTGTGGGACAAAACCCGTTAAGCCAGATTACTGGTTAACTTTGTACTGGCCCTTGATCGCTTCTGTTTTCTCTTTTTGAATTTTCGCGCCCTCTTCAGCAGGTACACCCCACTGACGGATCGATTGCAAATCGTTGTTCGTTTTTTCCGCTTGCTTGGCGACTTGGTAACGCACGAAGTTCACGCGTTCCCAGCCGCTGTAGCGCATGCAGCTGTCGAAATCGTGGAAATCCTTGTGCGAAACGCGGTGATCACCGTAACGGGTGGGAGTATCGTAATAGTCGAGATCGCCAGACGCCTTCAGCGCGCGGTGATATTCGCTATGCGTGTCGGGGGGCATTGTTTCGCGGAGCGCGCCCAGTTCCACAAGCTCGTCGACCTGACGAACGCAGGACGCGATGTTTTCATCGAGCGTCTGTTGCGCTTTCGGCCCTGTCATCCAGAGCGCGGAGTTGTCTTCCACGCGCTGCCAATAGGCCTGCTTGGTCGGCGGGTTCCATGCGCAGCTGGACACCGCCAGAACGCCGATTGCCGCAATCAACATATTCATCTTGGATTTCATCGAGGAAGCTCCCTGCACGACTTGAATCTCAGATTTATAAAATAGCGCGTTTTCGTTAACGAAAACAATACCCCAACCGCAGTTACGGAGATTTATCAGCAGCTTCATACCACCAGCTTTCCAGAACCATGCCATAAATCGGAGTTACGGAAGGTCTGTGGATATCCGAGCTATGCGCGACAAGGTCTTTGCCGAGAAAAAACAGGGGAATCATGTAATAGCCATGCATCAACGCCCGGTCGAGCGCGCGGGTGCGTGCGATCAGCGTTTCGCGCGTTTCAGACCGCCCGATGCTGTCGGCCAGCGCATCCACCGCCTTGTTAGTGATGCCCGCATAGTTGCGCGCGCCTTTGCTCTCGGCCGATTTGGCGCCCCAGTAATTAACCTGTTCGTTGCCGGGCGACAATGAATTGATCCAGCGATGGCCGACGACATCGAAATCATAGTCGTCGAGGCGGCCCACGAATTGCGCATTATCGACAGTGCGCACGCGCGCCTCAATCCCTGCTTTTTTCAGGTCGCGCGTGAATTCAAGGGCGATTTTTTCATCGGCGTAATCACCCAGCAGGATTTCAAAGCTGAACTGCTTGCCGTCCTTGTCTATCAGCTTGCTGTCTTTGTAAATCCAGCCCGCTTCTTTTAAGAGTGCGATAGCCTCACGCCGCGCATCGCGGCCGTTCATGTCATTCGGTTTGTAAGCCTCGTCGAAAAGTGTAGCCGGCAGATCAGCTTTATATTCTTGCAAGATGCGCAGTTCTTCTCCCTCGGGTTTGCCAGTCGCGGCAAGCTCGGAATTGGGGAAAGCACTCGCGATACGCTGCATCTTGCCGTAGTAAAGCGATTTGTTCAGCCATTCTGCGTTGAACAGGTAGGATAGGGCATGACGCACGCGGATATCGGCAAACATGGGACGCCGGCTATTGAAAATGAGCGCCTTCAGCCATTCAGGGCGTTGATGGGGGATTTCCTCCTTGACCACCCTTCCCTCGTCGAGCGCCGTAAAGTCGTAGCGTGTCTCCCATTTCGTCACGTCGAATTCGCGACGCAGGTTATAATCGCCAGACTTGAAAGCCTGGATGGAAATATCGTCATCGCGAAAATAGCTGTAGGTGATTGTGTCGAAATTATACTGCCCCACATTCACGGGCAGCTCTTTTGCCCAATAATCTTTCACGCGCTCGTACACAATCTTGCGGCCCGGCTCGACCGATGCGATTTTATAGGGGCCACTGCCCAGCGGAGGCTTCAACGTCGTTTTAGTGATATCCACTTTTTCCCAATACGTTTTGGGCAATACCGGCATCATCGCAAGTATCATGACGCTTTCGTGGTCATAGCCCGGTCCGAAGGTGAATTTGATATCGCGCGGCGACGTAATTTCGACATTCGTGATAAGTCCGTAAACGCGGCGGCGGACAGGATGGCCGTTCTTCCGGTAGTGCTCATAGCTGAACTTGACATCTTCCGCCGTCATCGGTGTGCCGTCATGGAATTTTGCTTCTTTGCGCAAATGGAAGGTAATCCATGAGCGGTCAGGCGCGACATCAACGCTTTCGGCGACAAGGCCATACATCGTGAAGGGTTCGTCCCAGACGCGCTGCATCAGTTTGTCGTTTACGTTCTCCAGCCCTTCGCCGTTATTGCCGGTGATGATATGGTTGTTCAGGTTATTGAAAGTGCCGCTTTTCGACAGGCGCAGGTCGCCGCCCTTTGGGGCCTCCGGATTAACGTATGAAAGGTTTTTGAAATCCTCGGTATATTTAGGACTGCCGTGCATGGCAATCGCATGGCTACGCTCCGCCAGCGCGGGTGTTGCCATCAGAAACAGCAGGAGGAATGCGAGTAAGCGCAATCAGACCGCCTTCTTTTCCTGCAGCATTGCTTTCAGGTCCCGTTGCGGGCGTGCGCCTATATGGGCAATGACCTCGGATGCGGCAATAGAGCCAATCCGACCGCATTCGGCGAGCGGTTTGCCGCGCGTAAAGCCATAGAGGAAACCTGCCGCGTACATGTCGCCCGCGCCTGTCGTGTCGACAATACAGGCAGGCGGTTCAGCTGCGACTTCAATCACTTCCTTGTCGGTCACGATGACAGAGCCTTTGGCCGAACGCGTGATAATGGTGAGCGGGCAAGCTTCGCGCGCGCGCAACACTGCCTCGTTGAAATTCTCCGTCTGGAACAATTCGAAAATTTCCGCTTCGTTGGAGAACAGGATATCGGTACCAGTTGTCACGAGGTCGAGGAATTCATCGCGGTGGCGTTTAACGCAGAAAGGATCTGACAGTGTGAGCGATACTTTCTTGCCTGCGCCGCGGGCGAGTTCGGATGCCTTGCGGAAGGTCTGTTTCGCGCGGTCGCGGTCAAACAGGTAACCTTCCAGATATGTCACTTGCGCATTCTTGATCATG
>JAQSWE010000174.1 GCA_029266795.1 Alphaproteobacteria bacterium
GCATGTCGGAAACGGCAACGCGCTCATCGACTTTATGCATGGTTTTTCCGACGATGCCGAATTCGATGACAGGGCAGTGGCTGCGGATAAATCGGGCATCCGATGTGCCGCCGGTGGTAGAGAGGTCAGGCTCGACGCCCGTCACCTTTTTAATGGCGTTCTGCAGCATCTCGGAATATTGCCCTGGCGGGGTGTAGAAGCTTTCCCCACTCAGGCGCGTCTCCATGTCATAGGGCACGTTTTGCGCATCCAGCGTGGCGCGGATCAGGCTTTCCAGCTTTGCGCCGGTGAAGGCGTCATTGAAGCGCACGTTGAAGACGGCCTTCGCCTCCGCCGGAATGATATTCTCCGCCTTGTTCCCCACATCGACGCTGACGATTTCAAGGTTTGATGGCTGGAAATGCGCCGTCCCCTTGTCGAGCTCGAGCGCATCGAGAGCGGAGAGCAGCTTTACCAGTTTCGGCACGGGGTTATCGGCCCGCTGCGGGTAGGCAACATGGCCCTGCATGCCCTTCACGGTAATAAAGCCCGACAGCGACCCGCGCCGCCCGATCTTCATCATATCGCCCAGCTTTTCCGACGATGTCGGTTCGCCGACCAGGCAGAAATCGATTTTTTCCCCGCGTGCGGCGAGCCAGTCCAGCACCTTCTTCGTACCGTTGATGGACGGGCCTTCCTCATCGCCGGTGATCAGGAAGCTGATGGAACCTGCCGGATTATTCTTGATGCATTCAAGCGCGGCGGCGGTGAAGCAGGCAATCGGGCCTTTCATGTCGGCGGCGCCGCGACCGCAGACTTCGCCGTTTCTTATGTCGCCGCCAAAGGGGTCGAACGACCAGCCCTTGTCATCGCCGACAGGCACGACATCGGTATGACCCGCAAAGCAGAAATGCGGCGCACCCTTGCCCCAGCGGGCATAGAGGTTATCGACGTCGGGCGTGTCTTTATCGGAGAAAACCAGCCGGTGACATTCAAAGCCGTTCGCGGAGAGAAGTTTCTCCAGCAAGGCCAGCGCGCCGCCCTCATTCGGTGTCACGCTGGGGCAGCGCAATAAATCCTGCAGCAGCGCAACCGGATCGGTCGTCATTAGTCCCTCAACAGCTCGTTGATGCTGGTTTTGGAGCGCGTCTTTTCATCGACGCGCTTCACGATGACCGCGCAATACAGGTTCGGGCCGGGTGTGCCGTCTTTCAATGGCTTGCCGGGTTGCGTGCCGGCGACGACGACGGAATAAGCGGGTACACGACCCATGAACACTTCGCCTGTCTCGCGGTCGATGATTTTGGTCGATGCGCCAAGATAGACGCCCATCGAAAGGACGGAGCCGGTTTCCACGATTACGCCTTCGGCTACTTCGGAGCGCGCGCCGATGAAGCAGTTGTCTTCGATAATGACGGGATTGGCCTGCAGCGGCTCCAAAACGCCGCCAATGCCGACGCCGCCCGAGATATGGCAGTTCGCGCCGATTTGTGCGCAGGAACCGACAGTCGCCCAGGTGTCGACCATCGTGCCTTCGCCGACATAAGCGCCGACATTAACGAAGGACGGCATTAAAACGGCTTTGGGCGCGATAAAGGCGGAGGGGCGCACGATGGCGCCGGGGACCGCGCGGAAACCGGCGGCCTTGAACTGGTCGGGCGTCATGTTTTCAAAGCGCGAACCCATTTTGTCGTACCACGTTGCGTTACCCGGCGCGCCTTTCACGGGCGCGTTGTCGGTCATGCGGAAGGTGAGGAGGATGGCTTTCTTGATCCATTGATGCGTGATCCAGCCGCTGTCTTTCTTCTCGCAGACCCGCAGCCGACCTTCGCCCAGCAGCTTCATCGTCTCGTCGACGGTCGCCTTGCCGAGGATTTTCGTCTTGTCAGTCAGCGCGTCGCGCTGCTCCCAGATCGAATTGATGTTGGTTTCCAGCTCTGCGAAATCTACAGGAGCGTTATTTTCCGCGTTGCGTAACATTTTGCACCAGCCAGTCTGAGAGTTTTTCTGCTTTATGATGGGTATGGGGGTGGTTCAGGTCTTCGGGCTTCACATTCTTGCCGTGGAACCAGACCGTTTTCATGCCAAGGTCATGGGCGGTGCGCAGGTTCACCTCCATATCCTCGAACATGCAGGCATTTTTTGCGTTCACATCGTGTTTTTTCATGAAGGCGTGGTAGCTGTCCACTTTCGGCTTCGGCCAGTAATCGGCGTCTTCGATGGCGAACAGCCCGTCGAAATGGTGCGCGATGCCCAGATGCGACACCATGTCGACCGCAAAGTTGCGCGGCGCGTTAGTGAAGACGTATTTCTTTCCGGGCAGGTGTGCGAGATATTCCTGCGTGATGGCACAGGGCGGCACGACTTTGATATCCACGTCATGCACATGCTGCAGGAAATATTCTGGCGCGACGTTGTGTTCGGTCATGAGGCCGCGCAACGTCGTGCCATAGGTGCGGTAAAAATGATTGCGCTTTAAATCCGCCTGGTCACGCGGCAGGTTCAGGTGGCTCGCCACGAAATCGGTCATCCTGCGCCCGACTTCGACGAAGATATGGGTTTCCGCGTCATAGAGCGTGTTGTCGAGATCAAAGACCCAGGCGTCGACATGCGACAGGTCGTCCGGCGGCAGTTTTCGCATGGCGGTAACTACACGGCCTTTCTGGAGCGGAGCGCGGCCGCAAGTGTGCCGTCGTCGAGATAATCAATCTGGCCGCCGATGGGTACGCCATGCGCAAGCTGGGTGACGGACACATTGCAGGCATGGAGGCAGTCGGCGATGTAATGCGCGGTCGTCTGGCCATCGATGGTGGCGTTCAGCGCGACGATGACTTCCTTGACGCGGTCATCCCGCGCGCGTTCCAGCAGGTGCGGGATGGAAAGGTCTTCAGGGCCGATGCCGTCGAGCGCCGACAGCGTGCCGCCGAGGACGTGGTAGTAACCCTTGAACGAACCGGTTTTTTCGATCGCCCAGAGGTCGGCGATGTCTTCAATGACGCAGATCACGCCGCGGTCGCGGACGGAGGACGCGCAGATCGCGCAGGGGCGCTGGGTATCAAGGTTGTGGCATTCGGGGCATTCTTCGATTACATCGGCGGCCTTGTTGAGGGCCTGCGCCAGCGGCAGCATCAGTGCCTCGCGGTTCTTCAGCAAATGAAGCGCCACGCGCCGCGCGGAACGGGGCCCGAGGCCGGGCAGGCGTCCAATCAGCTTGATCAGGTGTTCGATTTCGGTGCCAATCATGGGGGTGATTATAGCCCTTCAACAGTGCGGTTTATAGTCATTTAAGCGTGATTCCGCATATGTTAACCCCCGAAGGAGTCGCTGAACAGCCCGTCTTTTTCCGCACCCAGCGCATCGAGGGCGGGCAGGGTGGCGTTAAGCATTGCGGCAGGGCCGGCGATGTAAATATTGTGGCCCGCCAGCGTCCGGAAATCCTCGGCAAGGGCGGGGGCGATATAGCCGGTGCGCTGCGGCGCGCCGGCCGCAGGTTCGCCCAGCAGCGGCACATAGCGGAATTCGGGATAGATTTCCTGAAGCGCGCGGAAGGCGCTGTCGAGGTAAAGATGCTGCGCGTCGCGCACACCCCAGTAAAGATAGGCGGGGCTATGCTGCGCATAGGCGAAATGCGCCTCCAGTATCGCCTTCAGCGGCGCGATGCCGACGCCGCCGGCAAGCGCGAGCAGGGGGCGCGACGATGCCCGCCAGTAATGGTCGCCGAAGGGCGCTTCGATCGTGATTTTGCTGCCGGCCTTCCAGTTTTCAAAGATATGCGCGCTGAGACCGCGGCCCGTATTCTTGATGTGGAATTCCAGCAGGCCTTTATCGGGCGCGTTGGCGATGGAGAAGGGGCGGGGCTCAAACCCGTCAGCCGACAGATGTGCATACTGCCCCGCGCGATGGGGGGATGTTGTACCGATATCGGCACGCAGGATGCGCGTATCGCCGGCAATATCCACAGCCGAAATGACCGTCGCGTCATAGGTGCGCGGTGTGGTCGGGACTGTCGTTTCGGGTCTGGCGGTCAACTGTCGTATTCCTGAAGGTGCTTTTCAAAAGACTTAGGGCTCATCCGCAAAACTAGGGATGAGCCCTTGAAAGTCAAGCTTTTAGCGTAAATTAACGGCCGCGTTTGGGCGGTTTCGCGCCGCTCGTTTTCGCGGGCTTGGTGCCTGCATCGGCAACCGCAGGGGCCGCCGTTTCGGGCTTTTCCTTGGTTTCCAGCGCGACGCCTTTTTCGTTTGCGGCATCAGCCACGACAGCGGCAACGCCGCCCGTGCCTTTAACCGCTTTATCAACTGCCGCAAGGCTTTCCTGCGCTTCCGGATTATCGGGATTTGCCGCGCGAATTTCTTCGGTGATGGATTTCACGAGCGCTGCGTCAACTTTGCCTGCGGCGGGCTTCTCTTCCCCTTCGACTTTCGCTGCCGGAGGCTCGATCTTGCCGAAGGTCGTTTTCACTTCTGCGCCTTCTGCCGCTGCAGCTTGCGCTGTCACGGGCGTATCAACGGCCGCTGTTTCGACTTTTGCCGCCGCTTCAGCGGGTTTGTCTGTGGCGGGCTTATCACCCTCCGCTTTCGCAGCGTCTTTTGCAGCGGGCTTCGCGCCGTCAGCAGGTGTTTCGGGCGTGTCATCATCGGGCGCGGTCTGTTCGTGGTCGGGTACGCCGCCTGCCAGGTTCATCTGGTGTTGGACGGGCGTTGCGCCGATCACTTTGCCGTCGTTCTGCTCGGCCAGATATGCCGCGAGCCTGTTGCGGACGTTATTCGGATCGTCGCTGTACATCGGTTCGAAATTCGCGACATCCAGCCCGTTCATCTTGGCGTGAAGCCACATCATTTCTTTCTGCTTCTGGTTGCCATGCACGTTGATGGCGGTCCAGCCGCGCGCTTTCGCGGTGACGGCGACGGAATGCGCGTCTTCTTCGTCGAATTTAGAGGTGCGCTTGCGCATGCCGATGAATTCCGCACCGCCCAGGTTGGCGTGCCATTCAATCACGTGGCCGTTCGGCATGTGGAAATCGAGGCCGTATTTATCGTTCTTTTTGACTTTCCCGGAAAGGCCGAGCGTTTCTTTGAGCTCGTCGCTGACTTCGCCGACGCCCCAGACTTCGTTCAGCACGCCCATGCTCTTGGCGGCGAAAACAGAACGGTAGCGGGTATCCTTGATCGGTTCGTCGCCGTCGGCGTCCTGTTCCTGCGCGGCAGGGGCATTGCCCGTAGATTGCGGCTGCGCGACAGGGCCGGTTGAGGTCTGTTTCGTCTTGTCGTTTGCGGCGGGCTCCTCGATCGGTGCAATGTCGATCTGCTGGGGCTTCGCTTCGGGCTTGTCGGTTTCTTCTTCGGTCGCCACGGCGGTGGCGGTGCCGGCTGCGGCCGCTTCCGGTTTTGCGACGGGTTTTACTTCCGCGGCGGGCTGCGTTGTTGCAGCAACGGGCGTGATACCGATGGCATCATCAAGGTCGAAAAGGGGCAGCTGGTCGCCCGGCTTCAATTCAGGCTTCTTGATCTCGGAGGTAAACTTGCTGTCCGCAACCACAGGCGCTTCGGCGACTGCCGTGAGCGTGCCGCCTGAAGCTTCAGGAGCCTTTTTATCTTCTGCGGAAGGCGGTTGTTCGACTTGACCGTCTTGAGCCATGGCTTAACCCTCTTTGATTTTTTGAAGAAATAATTAACCCGTCGTTAACAATTGTATTTAACCATTATAGCCAAGTTTTCGTAATGGCGCAAGAAAACGCGGATTACTGAATGTTTTCAAAGATGTTTTTGCGAATCTGTCTCAGTTTAGCTTCGGATTTTTGCGTTCCGGATCATAATAATGAAACAGGTCGTTATCGAGCTTTATGCCGGTCTGGATGTTGAACAGCTCGACTTCGGTAGTGCCGCCATCGGGATCCACGATGCGCCATTTGCGCAGTTCGAGCGCGGGCGTTTCGGTGAAGG
>JAQSWE010000175.1 GCA_029266795.1 Alphaproteobacteria bacterium
AAGGAACCGAAGGACGAAGAAAAACTCGCAGCCCTCCAGAAGCGATTGCTCGAAAATGCCGCCTTCATGCTGAAACCCGGCGGCGTGCTGATTTACTGCACCTGCTCCCTGCAAAAAGCCGAAGGTGAAAATCAGGGCGCATGGGCCTTGCGCAAGCAGTTCGGTCTACAGCCCTTGCCGATCACCGAAAAAGACCTGCCCGGCATCGCCGAAATGATCACCCCGCAGGGCGAGCTGCGCTGCCTGCCCCAGCACTGGGCGGGGCAAGGCGGCATCGACGGCTTTTATATCGCGCGCTTTGTTAAAGTTTAAGCCGCTGAAATTGCTTAAAGTTTAATATTAGATTAACGGTTCCGGAACTTCATGACCATCCATGCGTATGCGATGCAGCCGGCAATGAACCACAATAAAAATTTCGGAGAAGACAGATGGTCGATAATTTACAAGAACAAGCCAAACAAGAACAAATCCGTCAGGATCAACTGCGCCAAGACCAGTTGCGCCAGGAACAAGTGAAAAAAGAACTGCAGGATCAGGACGCACTTCGCGCCGCGCAGATCCGCACCGAAGATTTGAAAAAAAGCGGCCTGACTGACGCGTCGATCGACGCCATCAACTAAGGCTGTTTTTAAGTAACGGGGCAAAGCCGTGGATGACCGGCTTTGCCCCGTTATGTTTTCGATGTCATCCCAGCGAAGGCTGGGATCTCGCAGGTCGCAAGGCCTGCTTTTATATTTGGCGCGCCAGCGCGCGGGATTCCTGCCTTCGCAGGAATGACAGTTCAGTGTTTATCGCTTCACGCCATAAACCAGAATGTGAATTTCCCCGACTTCCTCGACCGTCAGCATTAGCCCCGCATCCTTCAACTGCGCCTCAATCTCTTCCTTCGTAAACGCCGCACAGAGCGAATTGAAAAAATCCGTGCGCAGCACCGCCGGTTCATTCGGCGACAGGCGGTCGACAATCGCCTGCGCATCCGCCGCGCTTTCCGGCCGGCGCAGATCCCCCACGAAAATAAAGCTGCCCTTCGGCGCGACATCGGCAATCGTCTGCCACAATACTTCTGGATGATGCAGCTGGTGCAACAGGCTGTGGCTCATCACGACCTCATAATCCTCCAGCGGAATGTCTTTCGACGGGATCAATGCTTCGATGAAATCCATGCGCTCCGATATTTCCGCGCGCATCATGCGGCGGCGCGATAGTTCGAGCATCGCAAACGATCCGTCAACGCCCACAAATTGCGCCTGCGGATATTTCTTCGCGAAGCGTTCAAGAATATCGCCGGAGCCGCAGCCGAGATCGAGCACGCTGCCGGTTATCTCGCGCCCGTAACGTGCCGCGAATAATTCCACGCGCGCACTATGCGCCGCCGAAAAATCCGCGCGGTCATAGGCCTCGGCCTGCGCCATGTCTTCCATCAATTCAGGTTCGGGAATGCGCTGCATCTGTTTCCTTTCGGGAAGTGATGCAGATTCCATATCGCCTAATTTTACCGGAATCAAATTTTTAAATTGCCCGATTCGTAGGCAGCTGCTATAAAAGGCATATGAGTCAACGGGTTCGCATAGCACCTTCGGTTTTATCTGCAGATTTCTCCCGGTTAGGCGAGGAAATCAAAGCCGTTGATGCGGCTGGCGCGGATTATATCCACCTGGATGTGATGGATGGCCACTTCGTGCCGAACATTACTTTCGGGCCGGTGGTGCTTGAATCCTTACGTAAAACGACGGCCAAGACCTTCGACGTCCATCTGATGATCGAACCGGTCGATCCGTTTATCGAGGGCTTCGCGAAAGCGGGCGCCGATATCATCACATTCCATCCCGAAGCGGGCGCGCATCCGCACCGCACCATCCAGCTGATCAAGTCTTTCGGCAAAAAGGCGGGCATCTCGCTCAACCCGTCGACACCGGTCAGCGTGCTGGACCATCTGCTGCCGGAACTCGACCTCGTGCTGATCATGACGGTCAATCCCGGCTTCGGGGGGCAAAAATTCATTCCGCTGCTCGACAAGATACGGGCCGTGCGCGAACGCATCACTGCGACCGGGCGCGACATCGATCTGGAAGTCGACGGCGGGGTCAACGCGGAAACCGCAAAACAGGTGATCGGCGCAGGGGCCGACGTGCTTGTGGCGGGGACGGCGGTATTCAAGGAAAAGGACTACGCGGAAGCGATCAAGCGACTGCGCGGTCAATAAAAAAAGAATAACGGTATAGGGGAGTTGTGTCCGGGAGGGGTCCCGGCGCAAAGGGGATTCGACGATGTTTTTGACTGAAGGACTCAGTTTCAAGGGGATTCGTCCCCTCCAGATGCTGTCACTTGGCAATCCGCTGGCGGGTTTCGCTTTGCCCCAGCGCATTCCCGACCATCTTCGCGTCGTGCCGCCCGACCCCTGGGGCGGCGACGCCCAGAAAGGCCGCGATATCATCGCCGGCGTCTTCCGTTTCGCAGGACAAACGATCGAGAAAAATGCGCTGTCGTGGGAGCCGGAGAATGCGCGCCCCGAATGGCTGTCGGAATTGCATGGCTTTGAATGGCTGCGAGATTTGCGCTCGGCCGGCGGCGACCGCGCGCGGCGCATGGCGCGCGAAATGGTGGCCAACTGGCTGTCGCGCTACCAGAAGCCGCACGTCATCGCTTGGCGTCCCGATATCACGGGCGTGCGCATCGCGAACTGGATTTCATTCCACGGTTTCTTCTGCGGCTCGGCGGGGGACGATTTCCGTCATGAATATTTTTCGGGATTGCTGCGTCAGGCAAAGCATCTGCAAAAAGCGCTGCCGGGCGGATTAAACGGCATTCCGCTGATGCGCGCGCTGAAAGGTCTGGCCTATTCCGGTCTTTGCCTTGATGAAGGCGAAGCGCGTCTTGAGCAAGCTTTTAAGGGCATCCTGATCCAGATCAAGGAACAGCTGCTGGCGGATGGCGGGCATATCTCCCGCAATCCGCAATCGACGTTTGAATTTTTGCAGATCCTCGTGGATTTACGCACTGCACTCACCGCCGCGAAAGTCGAAATGCCCGCCGAAGTACAGCATGCCATCGACCGCATCGCGCCTGCCGTCAAGTTTTTCCGTCATGGCGACGGCGCGCTTGCGCATTTTAACGGCGCGCAGGAAGGTCTTGCGGGCATTTGCGATTCAACGCTGATGCATTCCGGCGCGCGCGGCAAGGCGATGAAGTCGCTGCCGCATTGCGGGTATGAAAAAATCACGCTCGGCCGCGCCGCGCTCATCATGGATGTGGGGCAGCCGTTGATGTCGCGCTACGCCGACCGCGCCCATGCGGGGTTGCTCAGTTTTGAATATAGCTTTGGCAAGGACCGCGTCTTCGTCAACTGCGGCACGTCCGAAATCGCTGGCAAGTGGCGCGAGATTTTGCGCTCCACCGCCGCACATTCGACCGTCACCGCCGATCACCGCAATTCCTGCCAGTTCGACGCCGACGGGTTGCTGCAAAGCCGCCCCGATATCCGCCACAAGCGGCAGGAAGACGACGACGTCGCGATGCTGGAGGCGAGCCATAACGGCTATATGCCGCGCAACGGATTGATCCACCGCCGCTGCGTGCGCCTGCACGACAATGGCGATGTGCTGCTGGGCGAAGACCAGCTGCTCGGAAAATCCGGTACGGAATTCCACGCGCGTTTCCATTTGCATCCGAACATTCAGGCCTCGCTGATCGCGGACGGTCAGGAAGTGCTGCTGCGCGCGCGCAGCGGCATGGGCTGGCGCTTCAAGCCGCAGGGCGGCGCGCTGTCGCTGGAGGAAAGCGTCTATGCGGGCGAGGGTGAAACGCCCCGCCGGACACAGCAGATCGTGCTTGGCGGCCAGACCGAAGGCGGCCCGACGACCGTCACGTGGGAATTGCGCCGCGAAAAAATCTGATATTTCAGCTAGTTAAAATTTAACGCGTGTTTAATGGCACTTTGCTATAATACGCGCATGAGTTTAAGCGACGCATTTTTCAAGGCCGCCGACTATATGCTCGGGACGGGCCAGCGCGGAAACATCTTCCCGAAGGTGGAGCCAAAACCCGTGCGCTTCGACCGCGCGCTGGAAATTTTCGACGAGATCGCGGCGATGGGCAACATCGCTTTCGGCTTCCCCGATGAAGGCTGTTTTTCGCGCGCGCATATGATGGTGCGGCAGTTGTACGAGATGGGCGAGACGCCGAAAAAAGCCTGGGCCTTCGAGCCTGAGGGCGGCGACCTGCTGGTGAAATTGTCCAACGGAAAAGAAATTACGTGGTGGTCGCATGTCGCCGCCGCACTGCCGGTCGAGATGCCGGACGGCAAGGTGGTCGATCTGGTGTATGACCCGTCGATGTTCAACGGCCCCGTGACTCTGCAGCAATGGGGCAAGGCGATGGGCGCGCCGCATAGTAATCTCATGTTCGCCGATGCGGGCCGCGCCGCGCGCGGGCAGCATGGCGACTACACGCCGTGGAACCGCACCAGCCGCAAAACCGACGACCTGGCGAATGACGACATGATGGAATACCTGCCCTTGCAATACGTCAAGGAAAGCGAGCGTTTCGAAAGCCCCTTGCGCAAACAGTGGGAAAAACTGCTGCAGGACGAATACCTGCGCACCAATGATCCCGCTGCGCCCGCAAAACCCGCCGAGGCGCAACCCGTCTTGAAAAAGGATTTGGGCTGATGGTTGAATCAAAAGACATCATCCGAAAAATCGTCGAGCGCGACGGCCGCACGCTCGTGTCATTCCAAAACCACGCCGCCTATTACACGCTGCCCACCGAATTGCGCGCCATCGCCGCCGCGTCACAGGAACAGGGCAGGGAAGTCGCGTTTTCGTTCGATAAGGATTTGCTGATCCAGTCCCTCGGCTGAGTGTCATACCGGCGAAAGCCGGTATCCACGGACAGCGTCAATAAATTTCAGAAACAGTCGGCATACTGTTACGCATTCCATGCGCGCAGTCCGTGGACCCCGGCTTTCGCCGGGGTGACAGTTTTTTTATCCGAGCAGCTTCGAAAAACTGATCTGCGCTTTCGGTTGCGGGCGGATCGTGTCTTTCAAAAATTCATCCAGCGGGCGTTTCGCCTGTTTCGCCGCCGCTTCCATGAAGGCGCAATAGGCGTTGCCGAGCGGGCTGTCTTTTTCGACCGCGCTCACATATTCGGCGGGCGTATAGGCACGGCCGCCGAGGATGACGGCGCTGGCATCCTCTTTCGATTCAGCCCAGGCGCGCAGCAGGTCGAGCGTCAGTTTCTTTGCAGTGTCGTCCATTCGATATCCCCGTAACAGGATTGATGGGCCGAGTGTAGGCCGTGATGGTTAACGGAACGTAAACGTAAAAACGCCCGCCCCTGAAATAGTGGGGCGGGCGTTTTATACTCCGTGGCAATCTTAGTATTTGATGCCTTTTTTCTTGATTTTATTGAGCGTCGACAGCTGCTGCAGCTTGCCCATTTTCGTGTCGGGGCCGAAGCCGAATTCCTCGACCAGCTGTTTCGCAACGGGTGCCGCGCGCTTCAGTTTTTCCGCCGCGTCGCTGTTGTTGCTCTCGGCCAAGTCGATGAGTTTTTTCAGGCTGTGTTCGGGATCGGCGTTCAAGTCGATCTCCAGCTCGGTGATTGCGCGCTTGAACAGGTGCTCGCCGGTCGATTTCGCGTTGAAGAGGCGGGCGATGGTAGAAGTGACGCCGATTTCGGGGTCAAGGACGGTACGGAATTGCTTGTCGACGAAATCGCTGATATCGCGGATGAGTTGTTCGGTCTTGGGTGTCCATTCAACCATGGTGCCTGTGCTCCTCGTAACTTTTTTTGAGTGTGATTTGAACGCAGTATAAAATGTTTTATGGATATGTCAATCATTAAGTAAAATGAAAAAACAGCTATATATCAGTTGTTTACCAGTCGAAATGGATGCGGCAACTAATCGTTTA
>JAQSWE010000316.1 GCA_029266795.1 Alphaproteobacteria bacterium
CGGCCCCGGGTGGGAATATCTACTTTTCCGCCGATACGGGGTACAGCGACCATTTCCGCAAGGCGCGTGAAAAATTCGGCGATTTCCGTTTCGCAATGATCCCGATCGGGGCTTACGAACCGCGATGGTTCATGCATTATTCCCATTGCGACCCGCAGGAAGCAGTCAAGGCGTATGAGGCTTTAGGCCGCCCGCTGTCGATGGGCATCCATTTCAACACGTTCAGGCTGTCGGATGAAGGCTATGACGACCCTGCCGCAGAATTGCTGGCGGCGCTCAAGGAAAAGAATATTCCGGCAGATCAATTCCGCGCCTTGCCCGACGGATCGTTTATAGAAGTTCCTTAAGCTGCTGCCGCTTTCGCAACCTTCGCGCGCATGCCGAGCATGTGGCAAATCGCGAGCGACAATTCGGCGCGGTTCAGCGTATAGAAATGGAAATCGCGCACGCCGTTTTCATGCAGCACGCGGCATTGCTCCGATGCGACGGTCGCGGCGACCAGTTCGCGGGTTTTGGGGAAGTCATCCAGCCCTTCGAACAACTGCAGCATCCATTTTGGCACTTTTGTGCCGCAGCGGTTGGCGAATTCGACCATCTTGGTGAAATTGGTGATCGGCAGAATACCCGGGACAATCGGCACATCGATGCCTGCCGCAACGGCTCGATCACGGAAGGACAGGAATTTTTCGGGGTTCATAAAAAATTGCGTGATGACGCGGTTCGCGCCCGCATCGACCTTCTTTTTCAGGTTCAGCAAATCCAGCTGCATGTTGATCGCTTCGGGATGGCCTTCCGGATAGCCCGCCACGCTGATCTCGAACGGCGCGATTTTTTTGAGGCCTGTCACAAGGTCGCTGGCATGTTCATAGCCGCCCGGCGTCGCCACATATTTTCCGGTATTGTCCGGCATGTCGCCGCGCAACGCCACGATATGGCGGATGCCGTCGCGCCAGTAAGCATCGACGATCTCCGCGATTTCTTCCTTGGTATGGCCGATGCACGTCAAATGTGCGGCGGCGTTCAGGCCGGTGCGCTTGTTGATATGCGTCACGATGTCATGGGTGCGTTCGCGCGTGCTGCCGCCTGCGCCATAGGTGACCGAGACGAATTTCGGCGCCAGCTGGCTGAGCAGCGCGAAAGACTCCCACAGCGTCTCTTCCATCTTCGCCGTTTTGGGCGGGAAGAATTCGAAGCTGACATTCAGGTCGCAATCCTGCGGCATGATAAAGGGCAGAGACATCAGCCCGTTTTTGTCGCCTTGTTCCGTCGTCATACGCTGCGTTTCGCCATATTATTTAAAACCAGCGATATTGTAGCGGTGCAGCAAAAAAAGCCAAGCAAAAATAAGGGCCGGAACAGCCGCAAAACCGCGCGTTTCCCTTGAAAATGCAGGGGAAAAGATTAATATCACGCCTACAGCATTCAAAGGAGCATCAAAATGGCCGACTTCTCGGCTTTAAAAAGACCGGCACGCACAAGTCGAAAAAGGTCACGCTCTGGCAGCAGGGCGACATCAATTTCATTCTGAACGCCGAACCCGAAGCGACCGAGTTCGCGAAAAAACGCCACGGCGGCGGCGCGATTGCCATGGCCTTCCGCGTGAAGGACGCCGCCAAGGCACTCGCCCATGCGGTGTCGAAAGGCGCGAAAGAGATTAAAGGAAAGGTCGGCCCCGGCGAGCTCTCCATCCCCGCCATCGAAGGCATCGGCGGATCGATCCTGTACCTCGTCGATAAATACGGCGCGAACGGTTCGATCTATGAAACCGATTTCAACATCACAGATAAGGCACCGAAGGGCGCAGGCCTGACCTATCTCGACCACCTCACTCACAACGTTATGCGCGGCAACATGGCGAAATGGGCGGATTTTTACACGGACCTGTTCAACTTCCGCGAGATCCGCTATTTCGACATCGAAGGCAAGCTGACCGGCCTGAAGTCGAAAGCCATGACCTCCCCCTGCGGCAAGATCCGTATTCCGATCAATGAATCCTCAGACGACAAATCGCAGATCGAGGAATTCCTGAAACGCTACGGCGGTGAAGGCATCCAGCACATCGCGCTTGGCACCAACGACATCTGCCAGACCGTGACCGACCTGCAAAAGACCGGCATGGAATTCCAGACGACGCTCGACACCTACTACAAGAAACTCGATGCGCGCGTACCCGGACATGGCGAAGATGTGGCGAAACTGCAAAGCCTCAACATCCTGCTCGACGGCGCGCCGACGAAGGGACAAGGCATCCTGCTGCAAATTTTCACGAAAGACGCGATTGGCCCCATCTTCTACGAAATCATCCAACGCAAGGGCAACGAAGGCTTCGGCGAAGGCAACTTCCAGGCGCTGTTTGAATCGCTGGAAGACGACCAGATCCGCCGCGGCGTTTTGAAGGATGACGGCAGCAAGAAGGCGGCGTCGTAATGAAACTCGCCTCCCTCAAGCATGGCCGGGACGGCAAACTCGTCGTCGTCAATACGGCGCTGACGCAATGCGCACCCGCGACTCATATCGCGCCAACGCTGCAGGCAGCATTGGACGAATGGGAAAAATGCGCGCCGCTGTTGAAACAGCTTTCGCATGACCTTGAACAGGGCCGCGCGAAAGAAGCCGTGCCGTTTTACGCGAAGCTCTGTGCCTCTCCCCTGCCCCGCGCCTATCAATGGGCGGATGGCAGCGCGTATGTGAACCACGTCGAACTCGTGCGCAAGGCGCGCGGCGCGGAAATGCCGGAAAGCTTCTGGACCGACCCGCTGATGTATCAGGGCGGCTCCGACACCTTCCTCTCGCCGACCGACGATATCGCATTCGAGCAGGAAGCATGGGGGATCGATTTCGAGGGCGAAGTTGCGGTCATCACGGGGGATGTGCCGATGGGCACACCCGCATCCGATGCAGGACAATACATCAAACTCATCATGCTCGTGAACGACGTGACGCTGCGCGCGGTTGCGCAGCCGGAACTGGCCAAGGGCTTTGGTTTCTATCAATCGAAACCGTCAAGCGCCTTCTCCCCCGTCGCCGTCACGCCCGAGGAACTGGGCGATGCGTGGAAAGACAACAAGGTGCATCTGCCGCTTCATGCCGACTGGAACGGCAAGCAATTCGGCCGCCCCCATGCGGG
>JAQSWE010000176.1 GCA_029266795.1 Alphaproteobacteria bacterium
TTTCGCGATAAGACCGCTCACATAGCGGAAGCCGCCCTGCACGATGGAATACCCGGCTTTGTTGCCCGTTTTGTCGTCGGAATCGAAGGTGTAGTGATCAACGCGAAAGCGCGTGTTTTCTGACAGCGTCCATTCGGTATTATCGGCCAGCAGGATAAACAGCCGCGATTTCGCGTCCGTCGAGAGGATGTCGCCCGTATCGACCGTATCATTCACTTTCGCCGCCGCCGCCGCGCCGCCTGCTTTCGCGATCGTGGCGGCGCCCTCCACCTCGACCACCGTGCCGATGGTGTCAGCGTTGGCGGTGTGGGTGAGTAAAAGTACAACAACGGCGAAAATAGCGGCGAGATAACGGCCTAAATAGCGGAATGACATGGCTTAAAACCTTTTAAAGTCGCCGCGATAATTAGGCCGCCTCTTCCAGACCCAGTTCGTGCTGCTTCAGGTCGACGGACACCAACTGCGACACGCCGCGTTCCGACATAGTGACGCCGTAGAGGCGGTCCATGCGGGCCATGGTCATGCGATGGTGGGTGATGACGACGAAGCGCGTCGCGCATTCCTTCACCAGGTCTTCCAGCAGGGTGCAATAGCGGTCGACGTTGCTTTCGTCCAGCGGGGCGTCAACCTCGTCCAGCACGCAGATGGGCGCGGGGTTGGTCAAGAACATCGCGAAGATGAGCGCGATCGACGTCAGCGTCTGCTCGCCGCCCGAGAGGAGCGAGAGAACAGCGTTTTTCTTGCCGGGCGGCTGCGCGTAGATCTCGAGGCCAGATTCCAGCGGGTCTTCCGCCTCCACCAGTTTCAGGTAAGCGGAACCGCCGTTGAACAGGCGGGTGAACAGCTTCTGGAAGTGCGTATTGACGACATCAAACGCGGAGAGCAGGCGTGTGCGTGCTTCCTTGTTGAGGCCGTTGATGCCTTCGCGCAGCTTTTCAATCGCGGCGACAAGGTCGTCGCGCTCCGTCTGCATGTTGTTCATGGTGTCGGAAATTTCCTGCGATTCCACTTCGGCGCGCAGGTTGACGGGGCCCATGTTGTCGCGCTCGCGCAGCAGGCGTTCCAGTTTGCCCTGCCAGGATCCGACATCACCCAGTTCGGCGACGACGAGTTCCAGCTTCGCCACCAGTTCTTCGGGCGTGCAGGAGAATTTTTCGAAGATGGTCGCTTCGATGCCGGTTGCGGTGTGCTGCGTCGTATTCACGCTCGCCTGCGCCATCGCGCGGGCTTCCTTCGCATCCGACAGCGCCGATTCAACCGCGCGGAGTTCGCGGGAGAGGTCGTTCGCGTTGGTTTCGGACGAAATCAGGATATCCGCCGCTTCCTGACGCTTGGTTTCGGCGTCGGAGATATGCGACATCAGGCTTTGCTTTTCCGCCTCGATCTGCGCGGGGCGTTCGGCCAGACGGTCGAGCACTTCCTGCGCCTGTGCGATGCGGTCTTCCAGTTCCAGCAGGCGAAGGGCGACGCGCTCGATGCGGCCATTCCAGCTGGTGATGTCGTTGGCGATCTGCGAAATGCGGCGGTTGCGGTTTTCACCTTCGCGGCGGATTTCCGAATGCGCAGCCTGCTGGTCGGCGAGCAGCTGGCGGTTTTCGCCAAGCGTCACTTTCAGCGCGGCAACGCGTTCGCGCGCCTCTGCCGTATCGGGCAGGGAAGCATGCGTTTCGCGCACTTCGACCAGCTGCGTGGAAACAACGTCGATTTCCTGCGCGGCGTTCTCGATGGAGCTTGCAAGGCCGGCCAGTTTCGCCGTCACTTCGGACAGCTGGTTGGTCAGCACGCTGTGGCGGCGGCGCAGGCCGTTCAGTTGTTCTTCCGACTGGCGCGAATGCTGGCGGGCGGAACCCACCGCATCGGCGGCTGCATTGCGCGCCTGTTTCGCGGCGTCCGACGCGGTACGCGCGTCATCAACCTGCACTTGCACGGTCAGGATTTGCGCATCGAGATCGGCGAGGCGGTTTTTCTGTTCGAGGCGGATCGCCGCCGCGTTTTCGGCATCTGCCGAAACGGTCAGGCCGTCCCAGCGCCATGCGCCGCCGTTCAGGGTCACAAGGCATTGGCCGGGTTGCAGGTCGGCCATTAGGCGTTCTGCTTCTTCTGCCGTATCCACGATACCGATCTGCGACAGGATGCGCGACAGGGCGTGAGGTCCGCGCACATATTGCGTCAGCGGTTTTGCCGAACCGGGCAGGGCGGGCACGGTTGCGTATTCGGGCAGTTCGCGCCAGAAGATCGGCGCATCGCCATCAAGCGCCGCCTGCAGGTCATCGCCGAGGGCGACCGCGAGGGCTTTTTCAAGGCCCGCATCGACATTCAGCAGGTCGATGACCGGCTGGAAGCCTTCCTGCTGGTTGCGCAGGATACGGCGCAGGGCTTCCGCCTCCGCCGTCAGTTGCGAGAACAGGCGCTGCACGGTTTGCAGGGCTTCGTTCGTTTCCTGTGCGCGGGCATCGGCAGCAGCGCGCTCGGTTTCAGCCGTGTCGAGTGCGGTGGTTGCGGACTGGTAGGTCTGTTCAGCCGTGATGATCTGCAGCTGGATATCGTCCATTTCGGCGCGCGCGGGCGTGGCGGCGATCAGGTCGTTATGCATCTTTTCCAGCGACTCTTTGCGCTGCTGCAGCTGCGTCAGGCGACGTTCCAGATCGTTGATCTGGCGTTCGACAGAATGGCGCTGCGCGTCCTGGGATGCGACTTCTTCGGTCAGGACGGTCAGTTCGTTTTCGATCTTGCTGACGGCGCTTTGGGTTTCTTCTTTGGTGATGCGCGCGGTTTCTTCGCGGCCCGACTGGTTTTCCGCTTCGGATTCCAGTTTCGCGTTTTCTTCGGTCAGGCGGGCAACGGTTTCGACCGCTTCCGCGCTCTGCACGTTTTCATGCGCGACATCGGCGCTGAACTGCGCGATCAGGCTTTCCGATTTCGTGCGTTCTTCCTGCACTTGGCGCTCTTCGCTCTCGAGCCCGCCATAGGCGAGCTTCAGGCGCTGCAGCGCGGCGGCGGCTTCCGCTTCGCTCTGGCGCAGTTGCGGCAGGGAGGCGGCGGCTTCGGTTTGTTTGGTCGTCAGTTCGGTCACGACCAGCATGCGGTCGCGCACGGCATTTTCAGCCGTTTCAAATGCGGCGAGTGCTGCGGTGACGGCGGTCTGGCTTTCCTGGAATTTCAGGTACAGCAATGACCCTTCAGCCGTCTGGATATGGCCGGACAGGTTGCGGTAACGCGATGCCTGACGCGCCTGTTTCTTCAGGCCCTCCAGCTGCACGTTCATCGCGCCCAGCACGTCTTCGACGCGGAGCAGGTTGGTCTCGGCGGCTTTCAGTTTCAGCTCCGCTTCATGGCGGCGGGCGTGGAGGCCCGAGATGCCCGCGGCTTCCTCCAGCACCATGCGGCGCTGGGTGGGCTTCGCGTTGATCATGTCGGCGACGCGGCCTTGTGACACGAGCGCGGGGGAGTGAGAACCGATGGACGAGTCAGCAAACAGCAGCTGCACGTCGCGCATGCGCACGGTCTTGCCGTTGACTTTATAGGTCGAGCCGACGTCGCGTTCGATCTTGCGCGAGACTTCGAGTTCATCGCTGTCATTGATCTCGGCGGGCGCGGTGCGGTCGCGGTTGTCGAGGTACAGGATGACTTCGGCGGTGTTGCGCGGCGGGCGCTGTTCCGTGCCGTTGAAGATCACGTCTTCCATTCCGGCGGAGCGCATACGTTTGGGCGAGTTTTCGCCCATCGCCCAGCGCAGGGCCTCCATGATGTTCGACTTGCCGCAGCCGTTCGGGCCGACGATGCCGGTCAGGCCCGCGCCGATATCGAATTCGGTTGCTTCGACGAAGGATTTAAAGCCGGTGAGGCGGAGTTTCTTGAACTGGACCATCTGGATTATTTACCCTTCTTCTTCATGAGTTTTTCGACGATTTCATCGAAATCCTCGGGGTTCTTGTCGCCTTCGAATTGTTCGGCGCCGTTATTGAAGATGAAGGTCGGGGTCGCCTTGATCTTGTATTTCTGCTGGCCTTCCTGCATGCCGGCCAGCACGAACTGCTGCAGCTGCGGGTTGGCGACGCAGGTGTCGACATAGGCGGGTTCCATGCCGGCGAGCGCGCCCAGCTGTTTCAGGCCGATAAGCGGATCGGTACCCTTGATCCAGCTGGTCTGCTGCTTGAAGATCACTTCCACAAGCTGGAAGTAACGCGCGCGGTCGAGGCAGCGAGCCATCATTGCGGCCTTCAGCGCATGGGTGTCGAGCGGATAGTCGCGGAAAATCAGGCGCAGCTTGCCGGTGTCGATCAGGCGCTGCTTCACGATGGGCAGAATGTCGTTATGGAAGCGCGCGCAATGCGGGCAGGTCATCGACGCATATTCAATGACGGTCACGGGCGCATCGACATCGCCGATCGAACGCTCGGCCAGTGCGTTATCCATATCAATTTCCATCGCGGCGGAGGGGGCAAGCAGGCTGTTGCTGCCGGCCGTGCCGGTGGGGGCGCTGTCCGTCGTGGGGGCGGTGGGCAGGGCCGGGAAGGATTCAGGGGTGAGGGGAGCGGGGGCTTTTTTCTCCGCTGTCTCTTCTGCCTTCGCGGCTTCGACCGCTTCCTTGTCGCCGGTCAGCGGCGCGTCATCGCCGAGAATGCTTTCGGCATCGGCGGCGGTCGCGGGAGTTTCGGTGGTCGCGGCGGGCGTTTCGCTGGCGGCGACAGGTTCTTCGGATTTCGTCTCAGCCGGGGTCGCGGGGGCGGGGGTGACGGCCGCTTCCTTGGCTTGCTCTTGAGCCTGCGGGGCGTCGGTTTTTACAACGGATGTCGTTTTCGCAACGAAGATAATAAGGCCCGTAACGGCAAACAGCACCACCAGAAAAGTGATTACTTTATTGGACATAGGTGTTCCTTCGCATTCGGTCGTTTCTTTTTATATGTAAGAATCTGCGGAGATTATATGCTCTTAATCGCAGAAAATGCAATATTGGTTCCGGCGTTATGTGCAGTTAAATAGGATTATTTTCAAGGTTTTAGGTGAGCAAAGAGGGTTAAAATCTTGTATAAGAAACGAAAATGGAATATATCACGGCTATGAAAAATAAATTCATCAAAATGCATGGGCTGGGCAACGACTTCGCGATCTTCGATGGAAGATCGGCTGCACTGTCTATCCCACTGGAAACTATCATTAAAATGGGCGACCGCCGCACGGGAATCGGCTTTGACCAGATGGTCATCATCGACCCGCCGCGCAGCCCCGGCACGGATGCTTACCTGCGCATCTACAACAATGACGGCACCGAAGTCGGCGCCTGCGGCAATGCCACAAGATGCATCGGCAAGCTGCTGATCGACGAGCTGAAAAAGTCCTCCATTACCCTCGAGACCACCGCCGCGCGCCTGACCGCGCAGATGCAGGGCGACGATGTGACGGTCGATATGGGCAATGTTAATCTGGAGTGGCAGCAGATACCTCTAAAGCGTGAGGAAGACACGCTTTCTGTGCCGGTAGAGGAGGGGCTGCTCGATCGCGCCGTCGCCGTGAATGTCGGTAACCCGCACGCGGTGTTTTTCCTGCAGAAAAACGTCGATGACTTCCCGCTGGAGAAAATGGGCCCGCGGGTTGAGGAGGACCCGATCTTTCCGGAGAAGACAAATGTCGAGGTCGCCAACGTCCTCAGCCGCACTAAAATCCGGATGCGCGTCTGGGAACGCGGGGCAGGCATCACCCGCGCCTGCGGCACCGGCGCCTGCGCGGTTGCTGTGGCCGGCGTCCGCAAAGGCCTGACCGACCGCAAGGTAACGGTTGTGCTCGACGGCGGTAATCTGGATATTGAATGGCGCGAGAGCGACAACCATGTTCTGATGAC
>JAQSWE010000177.1 GCA_029266795.1 Alphaproteobacteria bacterium
CGTTGCCGCCGTCGGTGTCAGATACCGTGCTGCGCGCCGTCAGTTCAGCGCCGGAAAAAGTCGCGAGCGCATTGGTGTAAACATACAGGTCATCCGCCGTCTGGTCATGGCCGAGGAAGGTCATGTTCCAACTGACGAGCGTACCGGTGTCGTTGCGCTCGGCATCCTCGATCTGCAGTGTCCAGGTGCCAAGGCTGCTCTCGCCCCAGTCGGCATTGGTTGCAACGGTGAAATCGATACCGCGCATGGAAGAGCCGCTGAAATCGCCGGCTTCTTGCGTGCCCGGGCGATTGACCAGCACACTTTCGGTGCCGTCAGGGCTGATGAGCGTCACGACAAGATCGCCCGCCCAGGTATGGTTGATGTCGAGATGCACCTGCACATGCTCGATAAAGATATCCTGCGTCACGTTGATCGTCGTGCTGCCGGTCGCGTTATCGCGAATCTGGAGGTTGGGCGATGATGTGGCGGTCGTGAACGTGTCCATGTTCGCGGATGTCTGCTGCAGGTTCCACAATTCCGCGAGACGCACGGCGGTAAAGGCATCTGCCGCGCCGAAGCCGTAATCATGGCTGAAATGCAATCCGCCGCCGTTCCAGTTGGTCGCGCCGTTATACTGCCAGCCGGAACTCGTCGGGTCGTTGCGCTGCGCAGAATAGGCCAAAATCTGCTGCACGTCGCGCCAGCCGAGATCGGGATTCGCCTCCAGCATCAGCGCGATCACGCCGCTCACGGCGGGCGCCGCGAAGGAGGTGCCGTCGACGGTCGCATAGCTGCCGCTTTCATAGCCGCCGGAGGTGCGATCGGTCGTCAGGATGCCCACGCCGCCCGCCGCCACCAGCAGGGCAGCGCCCGGCGTGCTGAAGGACGCCACATGACCGCTTGAATCGATCGCGGCGACCGTGATGGCATAAGGCGAATTCTGGAAGTTGTGATAGTTGACGTTGTCGCCGACATCGCCCTCGTTGCCGGCTGCGAAAACGATGCTGGTGCCAAGACCGCCGCGGCCCTGTTCAACGAGGTCCTGCATGGCGTCGCCGATATCGCCCAATGTCACGCCGGAATACACTTCGGCAAAATTGTCGGAATAGGGCGTCGTGTAGCCCCAGCTGTTGTTCATCACATCAACCTGCGCGGTCAGCGCATACTGGAAGCCCTGTAACGTCTGCGCATCTGTGCCGTAATCGAAGGACTGGCGGATGCCGACGCCCGTTGCATCGAAGGCGACGCCCACAACGCCGCTGCCGTTGTCGTCCGCGATCATCACGCCCATGACGGCCGTTCCGTGATTGTCGTCGGAAGTGGCGGGCGCTGCGTCGGAATCGTTGGAGCCGACATCGCGGTCGAGCGAGGTGTCGTAGTTGGGCGCAAGGTCGGGATGGGTGTACTGGAAACCGTCGTCAAAATCGGCGAGGCGAATGCCCGCGCCCGTATAATCGGGCCAGACGAGATCGGCATGCAGGCCCCATGTGCCGGTCAGGTGCCATTCGGACGACAGCTGCGGATCGCTCGGAATACCTTGGGTCATGCGCTCTGCGCCATAGCCTTGGCCCAATACCGTCATGCGGTCGGCAGCGGCGGTCAGGCGCGCTTTCGTCTCGGCCTGCTCGGACGCGATCTCGTCGAAAACGTCATTTGTGCTGTCGGAATCGGCCAATCAAAAACCCTCGGAAAGGACCCGCATCTGGTGACAGGATAAGTATTTATTAGAACACAATATAATTAACTACGCGTGAACGCTGCAAATTCAATAGGATGCAGAGATTTTTAGCCATGAAAAAAGCCCCGGATTTCTCCGGGGCTTTTTCAATCGGTGAGTGGAAAAGCTTACTGCTTTTCCGGCACGGCGACGCCGGGTGCCTTGTCGGCATCGGCGGCAACCTGCAGCTTCACGATGGTGTCGGGGTTCGAGGGAGGTTCGCCGCGCTGGATCTTGTCGACAAATTCCATGCCCGAGGTCACTTCGCCCCAAACGGTGTACTGGCCGTTGAGGAAGCTTGCTTCCTTGAAGCAGATGAAGAACTGGCTGTCCGCGCTGTTCGGGTCGTTGGAGCGGGCAGCGCCCACGGTGCCGCGCGCGAAGGGAGCGGAGGAGAATTCAGCCTTGATCTTCTGGCCGGAGCCGCCCGTGCCGTTGCCTTCGGGGTCGCCGGTCTGCGCCATGAAGCCTTCGATCACGCGGTGGAATTTGAGGCCGTCATAAAAGCCCTGACGAGTCAGTTCTTTCACGCGCGCGACATGCGCGGGGGCGAGGTCGGGACGCAGGTTGATGACAACGCGGCCGTCCTTCAGGTCGAGGTAAAGCGTGTTTTCAGGATCGGCAGCCGTATCGGCCATCGCAGCCGAGGCCGAGAGGCACAGCGCGACAACGAGGGAGAGAAGAAGTTGTTTCATGGTCTTTTCCTTATGGTGGGTGGTTAGGCAGCAAGAGTGAATTTTACGATGGTGTCGGGCTTGCGCGGCGGCTCGCCCTTGGCGATTTTGTCGACGAATTCCATGCCGTCGGTCACTTCGCCCCAGACGGTGTACTGGCCGTTCAGGAAGCTGGCGTCGTCGAAGCAGATGAAGAACTGGCTGTCCGCGCTGTTGGGGTCGGAGGAGCGGGCCGCGCCGACCGTGCCGCGCTTGAACGGCGCTTTCGAGAATTCGGCGGGGATGTTTGTGCCGGATCCGCCATAGCCGGTGCCGTCGGGGTCGCCTGTCTGCGCCATGAAGCCGTCGATGACGCGGTGGAATTTCAGGCCGTCATAGAAGCCCTCGCCAATCAGCTCCTTCACGCGCGCAACGTGCTTCGGCGCAATATCGGGGCGCAGCTGGATGGTCACTTTGCCGTCCTTCAGTTCGAGGATCGCCGTGTTTGTCTTGTCGTCCGCCATTTAAGAATCTCTCCATAACTTTTCACGTTTCAACGGGGCATATCCTGCGCCCGGGACGCCGAATTTTCAAGTGGTTAAAAGTACTCGGGAAATTGCTTTTCCGCCTCGGTTTTCAGCTCGTTGACCTTTTTCAGCCCGGCGATATCGGGCTTCATGCGCTCGGCCTCCTGCCAGCAGGTCCAAGCCAGCATACTGTTGCCATTGGCGAACAGGGCATCGCCCAGATCGGCATAGGCGGTCGCAAGCCAGGGATTGGCGGTGATGGCGTTCATGTCCATCTTGATGCTTTTGTTGAATTCCCGCTCGTTAAAAGGCAGGCCCGCTTTTTCATCCAGCAGGATCTGCTGGCGGATGTTGCGTGCGCGGAAGATGTCGAGCAGGTGGGTGTAATCGGGCGCCGCCTTCTTCGCGCGGATCAGCGCCTTGTTCGATAACTCCAGGTCGCCCTTGGTCGTATAGCTTTGCGTCAGGGTCAGCATCGTGCCCTCCACGATGTCGGAGCCGCCGGCGCTCAAGACCTGCAGCGTCAGCCCGTCCAGCGGATCTGTCAGCTTGGACGGCAGCGAGAGCAGCATTTCATGCAGCGCCAGCAACGCATGAAGCGGGTCGCCCGCCAGCAGGTAGTCTTTCACCTGCTTCGAAAAGTAATCGGTGCCGGGACCGGGTTTTTGCGCCGAGGTCATGGCGGCGTTAATGGTGTCGTCGAGGCTGAAATGCTCGACATAACCGTCAGGCACTTTCGGTGCCGCTGTTGCGGGGGCGGAGCCCGACAGCTTCCAAACCGCCTGCGTCACGCGGCCCGCATGGTCGTTGGTTGCGTATTCGAGCGTTTCAAGCGCATTCGTCGATTGTGCGATCTGTTTTTCCACATCGGGGTGGATGACAGGGCCATAGACGAGGAAGCGCGTATAGGCCTTGTTAAGGTCTGCGGGGATCGCCGTTTGCGACAGGCGGAACGACGCCATGCGGCCGCCGTCCGTTTCAAAAATTTTCGCCTCCGCCGTCGGCAGGAAGCGGACCAGATGTTTGCTCTGGTTATCGCTCGCGCTGGCATAGAGCGTATCGAGGTCAACCAGCGGGCCGTTGGTGTCGAGCGCGACGCCGCTCATTGTTTTCACCATCTTGCCGGTGCCCGACGCCGTTTCGAAATCGAAGGCCTTCTGCGTCGACTGGCGGCGCAGGTTGCTGCGGGCGAGCGGCAGCGTGTGCAGCGGCATCACGTTGTAGATTTTCTTGTCATGGTCGATCAGCGTGTAGATCTTCTTGTCGAAATCGTAAATGCGCTCCTCTTTCCCCGCGCGGATGCCGAGCAGCGTGGGCAGCAGCGTCACGACGTTGTCGACGGTGGATTCCTCGTCCTCGAACTTCAGGATGATCTTTGACGTAACCTGTTGTGGCGACACGCTGGTGATCTTGGTTTTCTGGTGCACGCTGTAGGTCAGCGCCAAGCCTTGCGCGGCGGCCTGCGAGGTGAAGGCGAACAGCGAACAAGCGGTGAGGGCGAGGGCGGCGATCAGGGTCGTTTTCATGCGGTTCCCGTCTAGTTATCAAAGTATTGATCCGGGCAGGATGGCCCCGTATTTTATCAAGTGTATCTCAAGTCTAGTGCCGCCCACGTTAACTATCTGTTAAATCGGGCGGAAACGGTAAAAGACAAGTCTGATTTTGCTAAATCCCCGCTTGCGGCGCAAGCTTTCAGCAGATAATTTATAATCTCGGGAAGCGGGGATATTATGGACTTGGTGCTGATTGCGCTTTACTGGGCTCTGCAGGCCTATTTTTGGCTCATCATCTTCACGGTGGTGGTTAGCTGGCTGGTCGTGTTTGACGTCCTGAACACCAAGAATAAATGGGTGCGCAAGTTCTGCGAAATCCTGAACACCCTGACCAATCCCCTTGTCCTGCGCCTGCGCAAGATCATGCCGCCGCTGGGTGGGATTGACCTGACACCCATGGTCATCATTTTCGGGCTTTATTTCCTGATGGGGCTGATCGAACAAGCCCTTCAATCTTCAGCGGGCGGGTAAAAATTATGGGGACGGCAAAAATGAAGCACACCAACCAGCCCGCCACCGTCATCGACGGCAAGGCAGTCGCCAAAAAACTCCGCGAGAGCATCAAGCGCCATGTCGAGGTGCTGATCGAGGACCATAAAATCATGCCGGGCCTTGCAGTCGTGCTGGTGGGCGACGACCCGGCATCATCCGTTTACGTGGCGAATAAGCAAAAGGCGGCTAAGGAAGCGGGCATCCGCGGCTTTGTCCACCGCATGCCGCAGAACACCTCTCAGGACGAATTGCTGAAGCTCGTCCATGCGCTGAACGCCGATGGAAAAGTGCATGGCGTGCTGATCCAGATGCCGCTGCCCAAACAGATCGACAGCGCGACAGTGCTGAAGGCGCTTGACCCCGCGAAAGACGTAGACGGGCTGCATATCGAAAACATGGGGCGGTTGATGAACGACATGCCGGGCCTCGTGCCCTGTACGCCGATGGGCTGCATTATCCTGCTGAAGACCGTGACGCAGAATTTAAGCGGCTTGCACGCGGTCGTGATCGGCAGGTCACAATTAGTGGGCAAACCCGTGGCGCAGCTTCTCCTGCGCGAAAATTGCACCGTGACCGTCTGTCATTCCCGCACCCCCAATATCGCCCATGTCGCGCGCGAGGCCGATATCCTGATCGTCGCAACCGGCAAGCCGCATCTGGTGAAAGCCGACTGGGTAAAGCCGGGCGCCATAGTCCTCGATGTCGGCATCAACCGCATGGATAACGGAAAGCTTGCCGGTGACGTTGATTACGACGCCGTCGCCAAGGTCGCGGGATATATCACCCCCGTACCGGGCGGTGTCGGTCCCATGACGATTGCCTGCCTGCTGGGCAACACGGTCGCCGCCGCCTGCCGCCAGAACGAATTGACGGTGCCGCATATCGGGTAAAAGCGACGAATTTATTTTCGC
>JAQSWE010000178.1 GCA_029266795.1 Alphaproteobacteria bacterium
CCACGCTCTACACCGCGTTCAAGGAACAGGCAGATAAAGATCCCGATGCATTCGGCGAATGGCTGATGTGGCTCCGCAAGACGAAAGCGGAAACCGAAGGCGGCCAGATCCCCGAGCTGCAGGAAACGCTGCTGAAAAACTGGAAAAACGTCGTCAACTCGTCGGAAAAGCTCGCGAAGTTCTACGACAAGTGGCAGCAAATGACGGATTCCGAGAAAATCACCTCGAACGGCCATGCCGACCTCGTGGAAGAAGTTGACGATGAATACTCGAAGAAAGAGGGCATCGACTTCCGCAAGATCAAGCAGCACCTGGAAGAGGCGATTCCAATCCGCCCCCGCATGCAAAAAGAAGACGCGCCCCGCCCGATGAGCATGGGCAACTGGGACAAGGCGCCGAAACTGTCGGAACCGGTCGAGGAAAACCCCTCGCTCAACTTCGGCACGCGTCTGACCGAGTTCCTGGAGCGCATGGTGTACGAGAAATCGGGCGCCGTCGGCAAAAACAAGCTCTACATGAAGCTGCAAAAAGGCATGCAGGAATTCGCGCTCCGCGACATCACCCTGCAGGAAGCCGCGCGCTCGAAACAGCGCTCGGTGGAAGAAGACCTGAACATCTCGGCGTTCAATGACCGCGACCTGTCCAAACAGGCGATCATGGCGCGCAAAGTGTTCTGCGACTTCCTGCGCCAGACCAACCCGGAAATCACGGCGACCAATGATGAAATCGTCACGCCGAAGAAATTCCTGGATGCGCTGACCTACGTCTCGCAAAAAGACAATGCCCCGACGAACGAGCTCTTTGTGACGAACCGCGATCCGGAGTCGGTGTTTGCCGGCCACCCGCTCGCAGGCGCGATCATCAAGGACACGGCTGTCTACGCGCTGCAGAACAAGGACCTTGACTTCACGCTGAAGGATCTCGTGCACCACGACGATTTCATGGCATCGCTCGCCATGCCGACCGTCGGCGCGAAAAACCTCTCTGCTGTCTGGGAGCAGAACATCCGCCCGCTGACCAAGGGCGCCGCGAATGACAGCGCAGCCCCTGCGGCCGCGCCGTCGTCCTCGGGTTCGATCCTCGACCATGACGAGGCGCTGTTCATCGCCGAAGGCAAGTCGGACAAGAAGATCGCGACGACCTCCGTCCAGGTTCTCTACTCCGACGAACAGGGCGAACGCCCCGTGACGATCCATATCGTCCGCAACGAAGCGCGCAACAAGACGCTGGTGGTGTCCGAAAAGGCCCCCTCCAAGCTGCTGTCCGCGTTCAAGGAAGCGGGCGTGATCCATGTGGACCGCCATGACGCAAACGCCGAGGCGAAAGTCGACGCGGCGATCACGGAACTGACGCGCGGCATGCAGCCGTCGATCAAGGACCGACTGGTCGATGCGTTCAAGTATCGCAACGACGTGGATGTCGAGCACCTGAAAGGCAAGTCGCCTTCGCTGCCGCAACTCCTGACCGACGATAAGGTGGACATGATGTACGCCAAGTTCGTGGTCAAGAAAAACGCGGTCGGCCTGTAAGATCAGGTCATGAGCGTCCCGGCCAACGAGAGGCATGTAATGTCGACTGGATTGATGGAAGAAGTGGCGGCCGCGGTCGCCCAGCAAAAAGCGATGGAGCGGGGACCTGTGTTCCTGCCCCATGGCAGCCGCCTCTTCCACGTCCCGTCGGGCTGGGAAGCCAATATGATAAAGCACGATAAATCTGTCACGTCGTGCGAGACGCTTCTGGAGCTGGAGGCGGGCCTTAAAAACCCTGACGTCAAGGTGATGTTCATTCCGTTGAACGCGCTGATGACGGAGCAGGACATTGAAAAGGTCTGCCACCGGAACGGAGTAACCAAAACTCTCTACAAAGAGATCAAGGGGACGATATGAGCGGTGGACGTTATATCAAGCAGGCCATTATCGCGGCGCTGGTTGAACATCCGGAGCAGGAAAAATACAAGACGCGCGCGTTTTCAGGCGAAAACCTGACCGCGATGATGGAGGCTATTGCCGAACAGGGCAACAAGCTGACCAAGGCGGATTTCCTGTCAGCGGATGACGAAGGCAAGTTCATTATCGACACGCCCGGCTTCTGGAAGAATTTCGACAAGGTGCGCGATATCGTCGCGAAATCCGGCGAAAAATTCGTCATGGAAGACTTCACCAAATATCTCGACCGCAACGAGACCCGCAACCTGCTGGATTCCGCGCGTGAAAATGGCGGTTTGGCAAAAATTTTCGCCGTCGAAACCTTCGCGGGCCGCTACGACGAAATGGAACGCCTCTGGTACAAGGTTCCCGTGCCGTCGCGCCGCGACCTGTTCAAAAATGACGGTCTCCTCGATCCGTCGCTGAAGCGCAGCATGCTGGCCGCCGAAGGCCGCGTGATGCCCGAAGACAATCTTGCCAAAGCCGGCCTTACGCCCGCCGACCTCCGCAACGCGTTTCAGGAACGTGGCAATTACGAGGAAGTCACGCGCAAGCTCTCCGCCGTCGGCGATTACCTGCGTAAAGATTATCTGCTGCTGCCCGACAGCTCCGGCGATACCGTGTTCTATTACCAAGGCGCTTGGGACAAGTTTGATGATATCTCCCGCAACCTGAAGGCACATGGCGAAAAATTCGAAACCGCCGATTTCGTGCGTCAGGTCGGTTTCGTCTCCAACATCCTCACCCGCGCGTCGGAGCGCAAGGCGCTTTACCGCGTGTTCAATGCCGAGCATTGGGAAGGCCGTCTGGCCGACATGCAGGACCTGTGGGGCCAAGTGAAAGAAGGCTGGAAAACAGCCTCCATGACCTCCAAAGATTTCGATACCTCCTATGCCGAAGCGGAAAGCAAGACTTACGCGAAAAACGTGAATTTCGCGGCGCTGTCCGGCAAGGCTGACCTGATGAAGCCGCTCGAGGCAAATGGCCCTGCCATCCTGCCGCTCGGCCTCAAGGCGTTCTGGGATAATTTCGCAACGGCGCAGGCATCGCTTGGCAACGACGCGCTGACCGTATCCGACCTGCGCCAGACCAGCGGCTATATGGGCGCATCCGTCCTGATGGGCGCGGTGAAATTCGGTCATTTCGACAAGGTCGTCGATATTTCGCGCAAATCCGGCGAACCGCTGACGCTCGACGATTTCCTGTCGAAAGACCGTCACGGCAATTCGCTGTTGAACATTCTGGCCGAGCGCAACCAACTGAGCCAAGTCTTCACGCCCGACCTCTGGGCTGGCCGCGTGGATGACATGAAAACGCTCTGGACGCATGTGCGCATCAACGACCGCTCTCAGGTCGATATCGCGCAGGCCGAAGTGGCCGCGAAACAGGCGACGCTCAAGCTGCAGGCAAAAGACCGCTTCAAGCTCGGCGGCAAAAAGCCCGGCTTTGGCATGTAATCAATTTCAGGGGATATGCCTCTTTGATTGGAAAAGCCGGAACCTTTAGGGTTCCGGCTTTTCTTTATCCGGGCGTCTTCGGTTTCGCGCCGTTGTCGTTGCGCTGCGCAACTTGCCGCGGACTGATGGATATCACAGGCGGCACTTGAAAATCGGGCGCGTCGTAGCGGATTTCTTTTCCATCCACGCCGGTGACTTTACCACCAGCAGCCTCGACGATCGCATGTCCGGGGGCAACGTCCCACCATTTGGTACGGCCTTCGCGGTTCAGCGGATAAATAACGGAGGCATCCGCGGAATTTTCCGCGACCTGCATCGCGCGCAGAATTCCTGGTTTGCTATCAATGCGCGCGGCATCACCGAATTGTTTCGACAGGTATCCCTTTACGGGCAGCATGTCGGTGCTGCTTTCATTCATCAGCACGCGCACATCATCGGTCTTGACATTGTCGGCCTGCAATTTGTGGCGCACACCCTCGGCATCGATTTTCTCCGCCGTGCCGGGACCAGCTGCGACATACATCAAATCAAACGCGGGATGATAGATCGCGCCCAGCACAGGTTTGCCGTCGACGACCAGTGAAATGGCGACGACGAAGGCACCGGTCCGGTTCATGAATTCTTTCGTGCCGTCGATGGGGTCGACGGTCCAGAACGTTCCCTTGCTCACATCGGGGATGTCGCCGCGCTCGAAGGCTTCTTCGGAAACGATGGGAATGCCGGGGGTGAGGGCGGCCAGCGCGGGCATGATGATTTCTTCCGCGCATTTATCGGCATTGGTGACGGGGCTGCCGTCTTTCTTGATTTCAAGCTTGGGGTCTTTTTCCCCGTTGTAATACTTCATGATCTCCGCACCGGCGGCGCGGGCAATCATTTCGACATCGGGCAGCAGTTTTTTGGGGTCTAAAGTCATTACCGACATTATATTTCCATATACTTAAGGAATGGTCAATTTCCAATAATTTTCAAAACACGCCCCAGATTCAAATATTTAGCCACCCATATTGACCTCGGGCATGAGGACTCATATTCTATGGTTATTACCAAAATAAAAAAACACCAAGATCATCGAAGCACAGGGATTTCCCGCACATGAAAGCTGTTCTGAAACCCGCTCTGGAGAATCTGGACAAGGCGCTGCAGCGCCTCGAAACCGCCGTCGACAAACAATTCGTCCAGGTGAAAAAAATAAAAGAGGAGCCGATGCTGGCTCTCGACCGCAATGAACGCGAAGTGAACAAGAAAATCGCCGCGCGCCTCGACCAGACGATCAACCGTCTGGAAACCCTGCTGATGGAGGAAGCGTAACATGGCTGAAGTGAATATCACGCTCAACGGGCGCGCCTACGAGATCGCCTGCGATCCTGGCCAAGAAGGCCGCATCGTTGATCTTGCTGCATATATCGACCAGCGCGTGCAGAAAATCGCGCGCTCCGGCGGTGCTTACAACGACTCCCACCTGCTCGCGCTTGTCGCGCTGGTGCTGGCGGACGAACTGTTCGAAGCCCGCGAAATCGCGGCTGGCGCGCCTGCCGCAGCGAAAGCTCCTGCCGCGTCAAAAGAAGACGAAGCAGCGCTCGCCAAACTGCTGGAGAACCTGTCCAAACGCATCGACGGTATTGCCCAACGGGTACAAGCGGCCTAGATTAAGGGCGGAAGGGGCTATGGCGCGCGTAAGACAGCACTGTCCCAGAGGCCGATGCAAATCGCTAGGGGACTGCCTCTGTCCGCACTCCGGTGCGGGTATGCGGTTCCCACCTGTAACCCAGGGCCTAGCGGATACTCCCCGTCGACGGCGTTTCACGGCTCCTTCCACCTTCATTTCCAATCGGAGCGCCAAGGCGTGCTGAGCAAAGACACCCTTCGGCAAAAAGCCTTCCAGAAGCGCCTGACGATCCCGCCCGCCTATCAGGAAGAGGCGTCACTGAAATTCAAAGATAACTTCCTCTCCCACATTGCGCTGCCGCCCAAGGGATCGATTATCTCCGCCTATATGCCGTTCAATGCCGAGTTGAATGTGAAGCCCCTTATGACGCATCTGCTCGATGAAGGCTACATCATCGTGATCCCGCATGTGGTCAACAACGACCGCAGTCTCGATTTCCGCACCTGGACGCCAAAGATGCCCGTCTATCGCAACCTGCACGGCATCGAGGAAGCGGACCTGCGCCATTCACAAGTTTACCTGCCCGATCTGATGATCGTGCCGCTGATTGCCTTCGACGTGAAGGGCAACCGCATGGGCTACGGCTCGGGCCAGTTCGACCGCACCTTCCAGCATTTGCAGCGCGTGCGAAAACATTTCGTTGCCGTCGGGGTCGCCTTTGAAAGCCAGCGTGAAGATGAGGTTCCGATTGATGTCCATGATTACCCCCTGCACAAGATCGTGACGGAGCTGAACGTCTATAACTGCCGGGAGGCCGACTAAATGAA
>JAQSWE010000003.1 GCA_029266795.1 Alphaproteobacteria bacterium
TTTGCGGGTCCATATTGGCGAGCGCCTTGATGTTAAAGGCCGTCGCTTCCACGCCGCCTTCGCTCCAGCGGTAATGGATGCCGCTTTCGCCCCAATGCGCGGTCGCGTTATCCTTGTCTTCCGACACGCCGTTGACGATGTTTTGCGACAGCACGCGGCTGCGCTCCGCATTACCATACTTATGCTCGGCCAGTGCGAACAGTGCGCGGGTATAGGGGTTCAGCTTGCCGCGCATATCCCAAAGCCGCGTACGTTGCTTGTCGGCGCGCTGTTCCGGCGCGGTCGAGACATTCGACAGCGCATGGAGCATCCAGGCCAGCATATCGGGCTGGTCTTCTTCCTCGACCAACTGATTACGCAGGAATTCCGACGCGCGGCTCAGCACATCGCCACGCACATCCATGCCGGCTTCGTTGGCAAGGCTCAGCCCCCAAACCACGTAAGATGTCATGAAACGGTCGCTGTCGCCGTCTTTCCACCAGCCCCAGCCGCCATCACCATGTTGGAAATCATAGAGGCGCGTCAGCGCATCCGTCGTCATTTTATCGAGCTTGTTATAGGTCGTATCGGTACGGCGCTGCGGATGGCCTTGCGGGTCGTTGCGCGACTCCAGCACGTCGCTCAAATATGCCTCCACATCCTCGCCCTTGATGCCCAGATCCTTCATCGTCTTGCGCACGATGATCGCGGGCAGGAAGCGGCTCATGGTCTGCTCCACGCAGCCATAAGGGTATTCGGCGAGGTAGGGCAGCGCGTCCAGCAGGTTCGCCGCGAGTGAGGGCGAGATGGTCAGGCGTAAGGACGTCGCTTCTTTGATACGTTCTTTCGGGATATTTACGGTTAGCTCCTTCGTCGTCTCGTCGCCCGTTGACTTCAGCACCAGCGATTGCGCGATGAATTTTTCGATTCCGTGCGGGATAACCGGATAGGTTTTTCCCATCGCATCCGATGCTTTTTCCGATTTGGCGATGACGGTAATCTTCGCCATGCCAGCTTTCCCGGCAGATACCGCCCAGTCCACGCGCGTCTGCCCGTTGGCGGGCACGGTAACCGATGTCAGCTCGCCCTTCACGGGATGTCCATCCTTATAAAGGCCGGTGACGGTCACGCCTTCCGCCTTGATGACAGGCTGCACGATGACAGGCTTGTCGGTCATGTTGTCGATCAGCGCAGAAACGTTCACAAGGTCGCGTTCGGTAAAGAATCGCGGCGCCTGCAGGCGGATCATCAGGTTCTTGTTCGACTTCACTTCATGCGTCACGCTGCCAATCGACGTTTCGCGCGTCGACGCGCGCGCGGTTGCACGCCATGTGGTGAGCGAATCAGGGAACGTGACCTTGACGGTTGCGCGCCCTTGCGCATCGGTTTTCAGCGATGGCAGCCAAGTAACAGTCGAGCGGAAATCACTGCGTACGCGCTCAGGCTCCTGTATCGGCGCACCATTGGCTTGCTCCATGCCAGCGGGCGCTTTCTTCTTTTCCATTTCGTTCTTATCGGCGGACATTTCCTTGGCCGCGCGCTGCGCCATGGCGGGCGCAGGGACGGAATTGGGTGCCATAGACGATTTCATGACCGCGCTATCGGCAGCGGCAATCGCCCCCATGCCGCCAACGGCACCAAACCGCTGCCGGTCGCCCTCTTCACGCAAATCGTCCATACGACCGTCTTTTTTGCCGTTGCTGCGGCGGCGGTCATTTTCCTGATCAGTGATCAACTCGCCGTTTTCGCCCCGCATCAGCAGCGTATACGGCCGCTGGTAAAAACTTGCCTGTGTCTGGATGCTCAGCTGCTTCTTGTCGCCGTAGAAGAATTTGCGGATATCGGGCGCGAATTCGTCCTGGATATAGTAAATCGCGGCATCGGTCACGCCAATTGCGACTTCGGCTGCGACGGGCTTGCCGTCCTTGTCGGTCACTTCGATATCGAAACTGCCTTCTTCCTGCGGCTGGTATACGGCTTTGTCGGACGTCACCTTGACATTCAGGAACTTGTCGGATGGCGGCACGATCACCTGCAGCTGCGCCTGCTTGAGCTGGTACTGGCTGCCGCTGATGGCGTTGATGAAGATATTTGGGGTGTAATTGCCTTCGACCGGCAGTTCCACCAGCTTCACGCTGCCTTCCAGATGCAGCATTTTATAGTCATAGAGGTTGTCGCTTTCGAGCGAGAGCAGCACCCATGTATCCGGCACGTCGGAGACGATCATCGCGCGCATCGTATCGCCCGCGTTGTACGTGTCTTTTTCCGTGATGATCTGCAACCCGCCATAGCGGTAGCCGATATTGGTCGCGTCGGTGTCGCAGACATAGATATTGGCAAGCGCCGTCACGGGGTTGCCGTTATCAAAACCTGTGAATTCGACCGTGTAGTAGCCGTTTTCCGACGGTTCAAATTCGAACAAAGCTTCGCCCTTGTCATTCGTTTTCACGAATTTCGTCATGATCTCGCGGCCTTCATAGCCGGCGGGAGTCACAACCTTGTCTTCCAGCACAACCGGATCACGCCAGCTGTTGCGACGGATGATGACCTTTCCTTCGACGGCGACGGGTTTTTCGTCGGCAGTCAGCGTGCGGATCAGGGCCTGCGCCTTGTCGCCGGGGCGGTAGATGTTCTGCTTCGCCTCGACCGTCGCGTAATAGGCGGTTTTCATGACCTTGATATCGGCAGAGCCACGGATCTCGCGGCGGCTTTTGTCCACCACGCGCACTTCGACATGGTATTGCAGGTCGCCTGAATCCTTTGCGGTCTCGATCTTGAATGTCGCCTTGCCGTCCTTGCCGGTTTTGATCTTTTCCTGCTTCATCAGCTGGCCGTAGCCGCCATAGCCGTAATTCTGCGGATACATATCGTCGTAATACCAGCTATAGGCGCGCCAAGGGCGGTAATAGCGGTAATAGGGGTTCTGGTAGACGAGGTATTCCACATCGGCATCCGCAACCGGCCCGCCAAAGTAATATTGTGAATCGATGGAAATATCGATCGTATCGCCCAGGCGATACGCGGCAATACCGTCTTTCGGTTCTTTCGGCGCGGGCGTCACGGTGACGGTGTATTCGGGAAGCTTGTATTCCTCCAGCCGGAACAGCTGCGCCGTGGAGAGCTGGTTGTTCGCATCCGCCGTATAAAGCTGTAGCGAATATTCACCCAGCACCGCCTTGTCGTCGAGCACCAGCTTGCCGTCAAACGCGCCGTAATCGTTTAGTGTGTAGTCCGATTCCAGCACCTGTTTTCCCTGCGCGTCGTAGATGCGCGCTTTCACCTTCAAACCTGCGGGCGCGGTGAACATGCCGTCCTTCGGCTGGCGCAGCATCGCCTTGAAGTTTACTGTTTCGTTAGGGCGATAGGCGGGGCGGTCGGTATAGGCGTAGAGCCAGTATTCGCCCTTATTGTTGCTGTAATAATTGTAATAATTATTCTGCACGAAGGCTTGGCGATCCTCCGATGCCATCACGCCGAACACGCTATGCTGCTGCGAATAATTCAGTTTCGTATTACTGCGCAGCGCGGTTTTCAACAGGCCGTTATCGTCAGTGCGGCCTTCGTCGACGATCCAGCGCGTGTTGTTGGTATCGTCGTAATAGCTATAGGTATAGCGGATATCGGCATTGGGGATGGGCTTGCCGGTTTTCGCATCCATCGCGAAGAACAGCCCCTTGTCATTCGCAACCTTGCTGACCAGCGCGACGTCGCTTACCAGTACGAGGTCGAAAGCGGGCGCGAGGCTGCCGGCTGTCGCGACCATGATATAGGCACCTGTCGGCAACTGGCCGGTTTTCGGATCGGCTTTTTCACCGGTTTCCGCGCGCCAGTCGGCGAGGCTCTTGAATTCGTTATACTGAAGATGCTTGCCTTCTTCTTTCAGCGCCAGTTTTGCCTCGAGCGCGACGGGCAGGGATTTGTAACGGCCGGATTCGACCATTTTTTGCAGCATTTCCTGATAGCTGCCATAGCCTGAGCCGTCATCCTTCAGTTTCAGCTCTTTGCCGAGGTCGATTTTATAAAAAGCGATCTGCGCCGTTTTCACATTGCGCCAGCCGAGGCTGATCTGGATCTCCGAGCCTGGCAGGAAGGTATTAGCGACGCCCGCCGAGAGCTGCGGATTGACGATGTATTCCATACGGCGCTTGGCGTCATCGACCCATTGCGACTGGCCTGTCTTGAATTTCGCCGTCAGCTGCTTGTAGGTCTTCACCGCCTCGACGAATTCCGACTTGTTCTCGTAAAACATGCCGAGCTGGTAGAGCGCGTCATCCGCCCAGTCGGTATCACCGAAATCTTCGGCGATTGTCTCGAATTCCTCGATCGCCTTGTCGCGCAGTTTCTGGTCGCCGCTGTAATTCTGCTGCCATGCCATGGCAAGCCCGTAATGCGCGCGCGCCTTGTCGTTGTCGGACTCCGCCACTTTCAGGATTTCGGCGAACAGCACCTGCAGCGATTCATTGCCCTGCGGCGGTACGGGGGGCACGGGCGCGATCATGCGCTTGCCGCCAAGGCGGATCGGGCGGATATCCGCGTTGTACCAGCCCCAGCGCGTGGTTATGAAATCGGCCAGCTGGAAGCTGATAGCGATAAATTCCTCGCGCGCGAGATCGACGTCGCTCGACCCCGCCCACCAGTCGCGCGCATCGTCGAGGTATTTCTTGATGTCCTGCGCCTTGCCATAGGCGTCGGTTTCGGTGTAGCGCGTGGCCAGCGAGACGCCGGCCTCCGCCCACCAGCGGTCATGATCCTTACCGTCGGCCAGTTCTTGCAATTTTTTCTGCGCCGATGCCAGTTTCGTTTCATCCTTCAGCTGGACGATGCTGTCGCCCCATTTGAAAGCGGCTTCGCGCGCCACTTTCTCATCGGCTTTCTGGTCGAGGAATTTTTCGAATTCTGTTGCGGCCAACTGCCATGATTTTTCGGCATAATATTTGTTCGCCGTTTCAAGGTCGGCTGCCGTGTAGGCCTGCGCGCTTTGCGGCACGAACAGCGCCAGAACCAGTGCGAAAAACGCCAGAATTTGCATGACAGCACCCTTGCGGAGAAAATGTTGTAACAAGGATTAGACGCGGCATATCGCGCAATCCTTGGAAAATACTTTCCGATGATAGAGGGCGCGGCTTAACAACTTGTTAATTAAAGGGAAATCCGCAACGTGAACGGGCGTTATAACGCCGTTACGTCAATAATCGATCGTCATAATATTGTCGCCCTCGAAATAAACTTCGTCGAGGTTCTTATCCGTTCCACCACGGTCGATGACCATGAAGTCGCAGACCTTGTCCAGCGCGAGGCTGTAATGATGCCATGTGCCGCGCGCGTAATTCACCCCCTGCTTCGGCCCGGCGAGGAAGGCGCGCATTTTCGACGCGTCGAAATCACCGGCGGGCGCGACCACAACCATATAGGGATGATTGTCGAGCGGGTAGAACGCCTGACTGGACAACGGATGCCGCTCCATCACCTTCAGCGCAATCGGGCGCGGTAGCGGTTTGGACCGGAAAATGCTGACCAGCGGCTGACCGCCATCCTGCAGCAAATCGAGTGTGGCGATACTGTGATACCGCTCGGTATTGCCGTAGTTGATATGGCGCAATTCCTGTGCCGTTGCTGTCTCCAGCACATCACCGAAGGGCTTGAAAGCGGCGGCAGTCAGCGGTTCGGGCTTTAAAATGCGGTTTTTCATGGCACTTTCAGGGGGTTGCTTTGCCTGTCCAATAGTTGCATAAAACGGGTATCCGTCAAACAAGCAATTGCAGGACATCATGGCCAAAACGCCCGCGAAAAAAGCAGCCCCGAAAACAGCATCTAAAGCCGGGAAGCTCAACACCCATAACGGCCGCAAGCCGATCCCCGCCATCCTGATGGCCTATTCGGAATCGGATTTCACGAACCCCCACGAGGCGATGACCGCGCAGGAGCCGAAGGATTGCCGCGGCGATTTCACCCATATGGGCGCGAAATACTGGGGCTATGAGTCGCGCCGCCACATGGCGACCCGCGTGTCGCAACAGGGCGAAGCGCTCGATTTCAACCATGCAGCCCACAACTGGATGATCATCGGGCTGAAAAAGCGCGCCGTCATCGACGCCATCACCATCAGCACGAAATGGTACACCGGAAACCAGGTGCAGGCGGCATCGGTTTTCCTGATCGACGATCTCGAAGGCGGTCAGGTGCAGGTGCTGAACCGCGCGAAGCTGAAGCCTGATTCAGAACATGTCTTCAAGATCAAGCCCGCAACCGCGACGGAAGTTTATGTGGAGCTTTATTATGAAGGCGGCCTCTCCCGCATCAATTTCTTCGGCGAACTCGCCGATGTGCAGCTGCCCGAACGGCGTAATCTGCTCGATGGCGCGAAGATCAGCCATGTCTCGAACATCCATTACGGCGTGCCCGACCGCGCGGTCGGCGGCGACCGCCAGCAGATGTATATGTATGGCTGGGAATCGGCGCGCACCGGATACGGCGAACAGGCATTGTTCCACCTGAAAAAACCCGCCGTAATCGACGAAGTGATTGTCGACACTTACCTCCACCGCCTCAATGCCCCAATGACCGCGCATGTCTATGGCCTGAACATGGCCGACAAAGGCGTGAAGGGCAAAAAACTGGATGCGCTGATGAAACTCGCCCCGAAATGGAGCGTCGTGTTCGATGGCGACAAGCATGTGGTGCCGAAGGATTTCAAAGATTACATGCTGAACCAGAAATACCTGAAGGAAAAAGGCGTTACCGATAACGAACAATTCCAGATCATGCTCCACCTGCCCAAGGGCAGCCCCTGGAAGCCGATCATCCCCTTCGCCCCGCTGTCACCAGACACCTATCACCGCTATCGCGACGTGCAGGATGCAGGGCCCGTCACGCATGTGCTCTATATGCACTACGACAACGGCGGTATCCACGGCTTGAAGATGTTCGGGACCGAAGCCTAACTCCGGCGGCGGTCGCGCTTTAGCAGGCTGAAGGCAAAAACCACGACTAGCGCAAGCGTCGCCAGCAGCACACCAATCCGCAAGATGGACGGCGCCTGCAGGCTATCGCCTTGGGTCGTGAAATCGACCGTGTCGACAATGACCGACAATGTACTGATCAGCGTGAAGGCCAGCATGAACAACCCGAGCTTCTTGTTCTGCAGATGGTTCAGGTTTTCGCGGATGCGGTTATAGATTTTTTCGACCAGTTCCAGTTTCGTGTTCAGGTTGTCGAAACGGTCGCGCGTATGCCACGCCTTTTCAAGCGCATGCCAGATTTTCAAACCCTGCGGGTCGAGGCTGTTGTCGAAATCGTCATAGACGGCCTTGAATAGAGTCACTTTTGACTGATATTCGACGATGATTTCCGACTGGCGCTCCAGCAGTTTCATGTCTTGCGAATGTTTCTGGCGGTCGAGCTCGTTCGACAGGAAAAACAGGTCGCGGTCGATATCTTCCGCCGCCACATAAAAAATATTCTGCGCCCGCACCATGCTGAGCAGCGTGCCGAGCTGTTTGGGCTGGATGGCGGCGGCATCATACACCTCCGCCGAATTGCCGTTGCCGGGATAGACGGATAGGCCGGGAATAACGGACGCATCCTCGATCAGGTGTGCCTGTTCGCTAAAGATCAACTGCTTTGCGGCTTGCTTTTCCAGCTCATCGCCGCCCGCGCAGGCGACATGGAACACGCGGTGCACCCAGAACAGGTCGCCGATGCCCTGAAAAATGCTGCTATTGCTCCAATAGCTGTTCTTGCGGCTGCCGTAGAAACTGGCGAGCGTGTATTCCGGCAGCAACTTGCCCGCCGCCCGCTCAAACGTCTCGACATATAGCGGGCGGTAGGATGATAACAGCGAACTCGCCTTTTCCGTCGCCACGCGGAATTCATCCATCGTCAGGTCGCGCAAGGCCTCGATCTCGCCCTCGAAAGTGACCGAGCCATAGCCCATGTCGTAAAGGCGGATATCAATCGCGTGGATATGAAACAGGCAGTCATTTTCATGCTGCAGCACCTGCAGCAGTTGATGCGCGGCGAGCGCCGCCGCCAATTCCCTGTCCTCCAGCGTGCGGCCCGCGAAATAACCGGGGATGATCGTATTGCCGCGCCGCGTATCGGCATCGATCTTCATTTTGTTGCCGCGCAGGCCTTGTGTCGGCGTATACCAATGCCCGCCTGCCATGCCCGCCACGAATTCCTGCTGGTAGGCTGCATACCCCTTCGCCAGCAGCGCGCGGCTGTCGATGACGAGGCCCGAGCGCATGGGCCCGTTGAACGTCATGTCGCGCCGCTGGTGCTTCGGCAGGAAGATCGTCATGCGGCGGCTTTGCCTTTCTTGATCGAATAGACGCAAGCGCCCGGCAATTTTTTCATCTTGCCCTCCAGCCCCGACACGCTCGTGATATCGATGAAAACAAATCCCGCGCCCAAGCCGGATTTTCCGATAAATTCGCCGAGTTCAGCCTGCAGTTTTTTCTGGGTCATGAACATCGACTGCTTCAGGCGGAAGGCGACGAGATAGGCGGGATATTCCGGCAGGTATCTCACTTTCTTCTGCGCGATATAGACGCTGTGCAGCGATTTATGCTTGGCGCAATGTTCTGCGATCGCCTTAACCGTTGCCTCCGGCAGGCCATGTGGCAGGTAACTATCCGTCGCCAGCACGATCTCGCGCTCCTCCGCCCCCGCCTGACGTTCGTATTCCCATGCCGTCAGCCGGTCTTCCCAGGCTTTGGCTTCATCTTTACGGTTGTACTTGTGGAAAAAGGCGATGGCATGGTTGCACGCGCTGGGGAGACCCTGCGGGTCTTTCGCCAGCAACTGCTCCAGCAGCGGGAGCTGGGTGTCATCTCCTGCCGCCAGTTTCAGTCCCGCAATATTCATTTGCGCGACATTGTTTTCGGGCTCGCGGCGCAGTATTTCCTCGCAAGCCGCGATGATGGCGGCATCATCCTTGGCGCGGTCTGCGGCGGCGACCACTTCGTCCAGTTCCTCGCGCGTCAGTTCCGGCAAGGTCTTTTGCTTCAATTCAGCATAGCGCGCGGTCACGTGAAGATGCTCGTTATGCGCGGCTTCCCAATGCGGGCGCGCGGTTTCAAGCCATTCGGCGTTGAAAATACCCGCCAGCTTTTCCTCCGACGCGCCCAGCAATTCGCGGGCGGCGCTGTTCGCGACAGGTTGCGGCGGGATGAAGCCGAAGCCGAGCGCCTTGACCCGCTCCATCAGTGTCGGGTGCGTGCTGGAATAGCCTGCTTCTTCCTTCGTTACCGTCTCGATCGTTTCGTTCTGGTCGCGCGAGGCGCCGAAGAATCCGGCAAGTGCGGTATAGGGCGCTTCACCTGTGGGGTCGGGGGACGTTTCGGTTTTTTTCCATTGGTCGCGCCAGTACATCGTCGCTGTTTCATGGTCGCGCACGGCGACGGCGGAGAGGGCGGATGCCGCATTCTCCGCGCCCGCCAGTTTCGCGGCAAAGGCATCGGCCTCGTATTCACATCTGCGCGACAAGGCAAAACTATAGGCGCTGAAAACGCCGATAAACCAGTTGTAAAAACGGTTAAGTTTCAGCGCATACCACATATGTTCGAACTGCAAACGGTCGCCCAGGATCAGCCAGCTGGTGCGGATGCGGTAAATCCATTGACCCAGCGCATTGTCCTTTGCCGCCACATGGCCGTATTCATGCCCGACCACCGCGCCAAGCTGCGGCAGCGTCAGCGCCTGCATCAACGGCAATCCCAAAGTAAGCGTCACAGGACCGAAGCCGAAGAAGCCGAAGAAGCCGGTGTCGCGCGAGACGCTCGCATTGATTTCGTTGCTGATATAGACCCGCTGGAAACGCGGCCCTTGCGCCTTTTCAATGATGCGGTTCAGGAATTCGAAGAGCTTCGGCGCGTCCTGTGGGTGGATTTCGATGCCGGGCGGCGGAAAATTGGGAAGCAGCAGCGATTTCGCCATGATAAAGGAAAAGCCGATCGGCACCGCCGCAAGGATGAAGGCGAGCTTCGCCGCACCGGCATTCGCCCCCGTCAGCACCAGCACCGCCGCGCCAAGGCCAAGCCCGACCGGTATCATCAGCAATATAGCGCCGAAGACGACGCTGTACCCCAGCAGCGCGAGGCGCACCGTGCGTTTCTTGAGCCAGACGGGATCAGCCTTCGCCTTGGCCTCGACTAGCTTCACGAGATTCACGAAGTTGTCATCGCGCTGCTTGCGCTCCTGCGGCGTGATGATGCGGATATCATCGGCAACCATCCAGAGCAGGTAAAGCGGCGGCAGCAGCAGCACGAGGAAAAAACCCATGATGAAATGCCAGTTGAAGCGCAGGCCGAACAACGAAAAGCGCATTGACTGGTCATGCGCGATGTCCCATTCAGTGACGAAGGGCAGCTGCGCCATGCCGGTTTCGAACACGCGGCCTTTCTTGACCTGATGCCGCTTCGATTTGCCGCTATACATCCATTCGATGAAATCGGCCTGCAGCGTGAATTCGCGGGTGCCGATCGCGCCCGTCAGCAGCATGCGCGGCGGGAAGCTCGACCAGTCCATCTGGCGCGAGACATATTTCCAGTCATAGGGGCCCTGCCATTTCACGATGCCCTGCGCCTGCGATAATTTTTCCATCGGCAATTGCGTGGTCGCATTGGTGGTGGCGAACAGCAGCGCCGCCGGCCAGATGACGAAAAAAATGATGGTACAGATAATGCGTTTCAACATGGGGAGACTCCGGAATGTCCGTCCCTATTCTAAATACCGGAGTTTAAAGAAACTCTAACTGGATTATGGCGAATGCGGGCGCGGCGCAGCGCCCGATGCCGGTTTCGGCGGCGCAGGATGAAGCGCGGCGCGGATTTTGATCACCAGTTCATCCTTGTCGAATTCCGTATAGCGCAGGTGCCACGGCTTCCCCTCGCCTTCGCCCGCGCGCTCCTGATAGAGCAGGCCCAATTTGTCGCCCCTATCCACCGTATCGGGATGCCCGTTTTCGCCCGTGCCTTCGGGATAGGCGGTCGGCTCCACCGGTGTATCCATCGCGGTAAAGGGACCGCTCGCGGTTTTCGATCCCGCGAAGAACACGCGCTGGCGCGTGCCGCGCTCGGACAAGTCTTTGTCGAGAAACGCGACGCCGACCATCAGGAAGGCATCATCGGCCAGTTGCACAACCTTCGCCCCCTCCAGCCCCCATTCGTAATTGGCGCTGCCCGGCTTGTTGTGGAACGGCACGTCTTCCTGTTTCAGCGACAGGACAGGCGCTTCCCACGCAGCTGTGCCTTTTTCGCGCAACGATGTATAGACATCGCCGCAGCCAAGGCTGCGATAGCCGGAAAATGTCATGCAGTCATAGTCCCGCCCGCCGATTTTGACGTCGGACAAAGCAACGTCATACAGGCTCAACACCGGAAAATCTCCCTGCGGCACATCAACCGCCGTCATCGCGGGCAGCGGGGCGCCGATAAAATTCCTGCCATCCACCGATGTCGCCTGCGCGATCACGCCGGTCGTGCTGAAGCAACTGGTCTGGATCAGCATGTCCCATGTGCCGTCTTTATTAAGAACGACAGCGGGCGCCACCACTTCGGGCCCCGGCACATTGGTAATGACTGTCGGCTCCAGCTCCTGCCACGGGCCGCCCGGATGATCGGCCTTGAACCGCCCGACGCACCACGGTTTGTCCTTCTCCGCGCCGTAGCTGGCGAACATATAATAGCTGCCATCGGGGGCGTGGACGACGCTCGGGTCCTTGATCTCGAAATAGCCGGTGTCGATGTCGTTCAGGCGGCGGAATGCGACGCGGTGTGAGATCATGGCGGTTTTCCAAAAATGTTTGATACGGAAATCTATCGCGTGCGGCTGCGCATAACAACCCGCTATCGGCCTGTTCAACTTTCTGGTCAACGTCGGCTCGAAAGAGATCGCGATCATGGAGCAGCGCTTCTTCGGCAAGGAGCTGGACCCCGGCCACGTCTTCGCCATGCGCGGTGAAGTCGGTTTGAAAGCCGCCTATCTTTCCCCCGGCCTGCATGTCGTGCCATGGCCGATCGTGCGTGTTGTTTACAAACCAGATTTCCTCACCATCGGCGCGGATGAGCTTGGCATCGTCGAGGCAACAGACGGGCAGGCCTTGTCATCGGGCCGCATTTTCGCCGACGACCCCGCCGGAGAATCACACAACAATTTCCAGGACCCGCTCGCTTTCATCGCCAATGGCGGCATTCGCGGCAAACAGCTGCGCTTCCTCACGAACGGCACGTTCAAGATCAACCCCTATCTGTTCAAGGTCGGCAAGATCAAGAAAACCTTCATCCCCGAAGGCTCGATCGGCGTCGTGACGGCATCGGACGGCGCGCCCCTGAACCGCCTGCTGGGCCATAGCGTCTCCGGCCACGACAACTTCCAGAAAGCGGAATCATTTCTGAAGAATGGCGGCCAGAAGGGCCCGCAGATCGATTTCCTGCGCCCCGGTACCTATAACATCAACACCGAAATCTTCCGCGTCGAAGTGCGCGAGGCGATCAAGGTGGGCGAAAACGAAATCGGCGTCGTCGATGCGCGCGACGGTCTGCCCATGAACGAACACGAAGTCGTCGTGCAAACGCCTGAACACCACGACAATTTCCAGGACGGCGAAAAATTCCTGAAAAATGGCGGCCAGCGCGGACCGCAGGAAAATATCCTCACGCCCGGTACCTATTACATCAACCCCTACCTGTTTTCCGTCACAAAACATAAACAGACGACGATCAAGCAAGGCGAAGTCGGCGTGATGATTTCCAACATCGGCAAGGACCCGTCGGAATTCAACACGCCGGAACGCCAGGCCGAAGACGCCTCCGACGACAAGGGGCGCACGCGCCACGTGGTCAGCCGCGGTTTCCGCGGCATCCAGCGCGAAGTGCTTGGACCCGGCTCCTACAACATCAACCCGCTCGCCTATTACGTCATCATCATCCCGACCGTGACCCGTTCCGTCGAATGGAGCGCGGAGAGCAATCAGGCGGCGGGCGCCGCGAGCTTCGATCCGTTCCAGGTCGTATCTCACGACGGCTTCCCGATGCAGGTGGAAGTGCGCTGCCAGTACCGCATCCTGCCGGAAAACGCGCCCTATGTGGTGCAGAAGATCGGCAGCGTGGCGCAGCTGGAATCGAACGTGCTGCACCCGCAGATCGACGGTATCTTCCGCGCGCAGGTCGCGCGCAGCCCCGCCATCGCATACCAGCAGAACCGTGCCGAAGAGCAGAAAATGGCCGAAGAAGCCGTGCGCGTCGACCTTGCCAAATACCGCGTCGAGCCTGATGCGCACCACGCAGCAGAAAAACTTGGCCGAGCAGGAAAAATCGATGTACGACGCGAAGAAGGAAGCCGAGACGCGCCGTATCCAGTTCGAAAAAACCAAGACCGAGGCCGACCAGCAGGTGCAGATCATCACCGCCGAGGCCGGCATCCTTGTCGCCCAGCACGAAGCCAAGCAGACCGAAGAACGCGCCCGCGGCGACGCCGCCCGCGTCCGCATGCTGGCCGAAGCCGAAGCCACGAAAACGCAGCGCATCGGCGACGCCGAAGCCGCGATCATTCAGGCGAAGGGCGAAGCGCAGGCGAAAGCCTACCGCGATCAGGCAAGCGCGCTGACCGCATCGGGCGTGACGACCGTAGAGGTCATCAAGGCGATCTCGCTCGCCGGATTGAAAATCACTCCCGACATCCTTGTTGCCGGATCATCCGACAACAATGCGGGTGGCGGCGGCGGTGGCGGGCTCGTGCAGGTATTGCTGGGCCGCATGTTGCAGGAAACCAAGCAGGCGAATAGCAACACCGGCGGAAAAGCGGCGTAAGCTTCACATCGGGTAGAAGAACGAGCCCACAAAAGTGAGGATGGCCCCCGCCAGTCCGATGGCGCCCAGTATAACGCATGTCCGCCGCGGCAGTTTCAGCTGCATGGCAAGAGCCGTCAGCACGATCAGTCCCAAGAATACGTACCCCGTGCCGTGCAGGACAGCCGCCGCGCCCTCAAGCGTATACGCGCCGCTATACCGCGTCGAGCCTGTGTAATGGCCGGTGACGATTGCCACAACACCCCGTCCCGCCAGTAGCAGGGCGAGGAATGACAGGATGACGGCAAAAATCCATTCCGCAGGTTTTTTTGGCTTTTCCATTTTTCACTTCCTAACTGAACATCTTTTTGTAGTGGCTATACCAATCGCTCTGGAAAAGCTCTTTCGGGTCGTAGTCGCGTTTCAACGACAGCAGGCGTTTCAGTTTCGGATAGGCTTTTTCGACCTGTTCCTTCAGCGCCCAGCGATGATAGGTGAGGTAATAGCTGCCGCCCATATTGATGGCGATGTCGTAAAGGCGGCGGAAATTGTTTTGCGCCTCGATAATGCCGTCGGGCGTATGCACGACATAGAGGTTGAAAATGATGCAGGCGTAATCCTCACGCGCCCAGGGCAGGAAGCTTTCCTCGTCTTTGAGAATAAAGCGCACAGTGCCATAGATGATGTTCATGCCGCTTTCCAGCGCGGCCTTACGCGCGGCTTCCATGAATTCTGCGAATTTGGCGCGCGGGACATAGACCTCGCTGAGCATCAGCGACGATCCCGCTGCCTCGCCGCGTTCCCTGGCGAATTCGCGGTTGAAGTCTTTGAGATAGATGCCTGTCTGGTGCGCATCCGACCAATAGACCTGATTATTGGTTTCAAGATAATGATCGCGATACACTTCATAGGCGCGTTTCTTGTCGAGATGCGCAAGGCGGTAGAGCCCCTTCCACGCGTCGAGGACAAGATCGTGCGACGCCGCCGACACCGGCGTATCGTCCGGCACGGGTACATAACAGGTGAAGATGCCGCGCCGCATGAAATCATCGGATTTCTCGTCCGTCATATACTGGAAGTCGCCATAGAGGTAACCGTCTCTCACGCGTTGCTCGACAGCCGCGATCAGGTCCGCCGCCGTGATGATCTCAACAACACGCTTCAGTTTAATGCGCTTGCCCAGCCGTAACTTGATCGTGTTAACAATGCCAAACAACCCGTAGCCGCCGATGACAAGCTTGAACAATTCCGCATTTTCATCGCGGCTGCAGGTAACGAGTTGTTCATCCGCCGTCAGCAGCGTAAAGGATTCGATATCGCTGATGATCGGCGGCTTGGTCAGGCTGCGCCCATGGATGTTTGACGCGAGCGCACCGCCAAGCGTCAGGTCATCGGCACCCGTCTGTTTCTGGATGACGCACAGGTCAGGCGCATTTTTATTGATATGCGCGATCAACTGCGGCCACATGATGCCGGATTCGACCTCGACGATTTTCGACGCGGCATCGAGCGTCAGCACTTTGTTCATCGACCGCATGTCGAGCAGCGTGGTATCCGTGCCGAACTGCTGCCCGCCCATGGCATGCCGCGCGCCCGCAATACTGATATTCTGCCCCATGCGTTTCGCATAGCCGAGCGCACGCAATAACGCGCCGGTATCTTCCGGGGCGATGATTTCGGCGACGGTCGTCGGGTTCAGTTGCGAATGGACGTCGTTCACCACCTCTCCCGCCGCCAGCAATTGCGCGGGCCGCAGCAGCGGAAATGCGACTCCGGCCATGGCGGTTGTTTTGAGGAAATCACGGCGTTTCATGTTTCGCTCCGGTTAAATGGCGTGTGCAGATGTAAATGAGGATGATCGCGGTGAACTGGATGAGGTGGAACAGGGCGTTATGGTCGAAATAGACCGGGTGCAGCGCCAGCTTGAAATGCTGCACACCTGCCCCGATAAAGGTCAGCAGCAGTCCCGCGATGCCGGCCAGCACCGCCCGCGCCTGTGTCTTGCGCCACAGGCAGATAAACCCCGTCATCATGAACAGCACGGCGGGCAGGTAATTCGCCAGCGCGACCGCAAAGCCTGATTCATATTGGGAAATGTAGATGCAGTAGGCGAGCAATTCCAGCAGCGCGACCCGCTGCACGATACCCACCCATTTGCCCTGCAACAGCAGCACCGCGCCGACGCACCAGCCCGCCAGCGCCATCACGCCAAGCGATGCGAGCGTCAGCAGCCATAAATTGACATGGATCTCCGAGGCAGGATCGGCGAAGAAACCATGCACCAGCGCACCCGCAAAGGCCCCCGTGCCGATACCCGCGAACATCATGAGGAATGCGTTGCGCACCGGCGATGACGGCGCGCGCAAAACCAACGCCGCAACGACCGCGCATTCGGCGGCGACAATAAAATCGGTGATGGTGACGGCGGGTTCCAGCATTGCTGCAGTGTAACAAAATACTGATATAATTCAATATTTTAACGCTTCCGGTTTTCGCCGGCTCTGCTATACCTGATTATCAAAAATCGGGGAATCCAATATGACCAAAAGCGCCGCAGAGCCGGGCATTTTCGCGCAAATGACTCAAGACAAAGTCGTGACGCTCACGATTCTGGTCGCCGCCTTCGGCTATTTCGTCGATGTGTTCGACTTGTTGCTGTTCAACATCCTGCGCGTCTCGTCACTGAAAGACCTCGGCGTGCCGGAAGACCAGTTGCTGGATCAGGGCGTGTTCCTGCTGAACACGCAAATGGCGGGGCTGCTGGTCGGCGGGTTTTTCTGGGGCGTGGCGGGCGATAAATTCGGGCGGCTCTCCGTCCTGTTCGGCTCGATCATCCTTTATTCGCTCGGCAATATCGCGAATGCCTTTGTCACCACTGTAGACCAGTATGCGGTCTTGCGGTTTATCACGGGGCTGGGTCTGGCGGGCGAGCTGGGCGTGGGCGTCACGCTGGCATCGGAATTATTGCCGCGCAAACTGCGCGGGCTCGGCACCACATTTATCGCATCCATCGGCGTGATGGGGGCGGTTGCGGCAGGAATCATCGCGAATTACGTGTCGTGGCGGCATGCCTACCTGATCGGCGGCGGCATGGGTATCCTGCTGCTGCTGCTGCGCGTGGGCGTCAAGGAATCCGGCATGTTCAAGAAAGTAGTGGCGGAAGGCGCGAAGGTGTCGCGCGGCAATATGCTGATGTTCTTCCGCGACCTTGACCTGTTCCGCCGTTATATAGCGGTGCTGATGATCGGCGCGCCGCTGTGGTGCATCGTCGGCATGTTCATCACTTTTACGCCGGAATTTGCGAAAGATTTTGGCATGGCGGACCCGCTGCCCACCGCCGCGAATGCCGTGCTGTGGTGCTATGTGGGCCTGACCGTCGGCGACATGCTGAGCGGCCTGTTGAGCCAGTACCTGCAAAGCCGCCGCAAATCGATTGCGTTTTCGCTGGTCTTCCTCAGCGTTTCGACGCTTATTTTCACGCATGTCACCCCGTCATCGGTCGAAATATATTATGCCATGTGCTGCCTGATGGGCATCGGCGCGGGGTACTGGGCGATGTTCGTGCAGATCGGGGCGGAGCAGTTCGGCACCAACCTGCGCGCAACCGCCGCGACCAGCGTGCCGAACGTGGCGCGCGGGCTTGCCATTCCCATCACGCTCGGCTTCCGCGCGCTGATCCCCGTTTTCGGCGTCACGGGCGGCGGACTTGCCGTATTCGCGGTTGTTATGGCTTGCGCCTTTGCGGGCCTGCTGCTGGTCAAGGAAACCTTCCACGACGACCTCGACTATGTGGAAAAATCGTAAGACAGGTGATAGGCTTGGCGGCACAGGAGATTTTCATGAAATATCTTTTTCTCGCCGCTATTCTGTTTTTTGCAACACCCGCACAGGCCGCAGAATTTGCAGGTTATGTGCGCGAAGTGTCGGGCGATGTGACGATTGACCGTGGCGCGGGCGCGAAGCCGCTGCACAAGGGCGACGATATCGCCATCAACGATAAAATCATCACGGCGAAGGGCGGCCGCGCAAAAATCGAATTCGCCGACGGGGCGGAACTGGTGTTGGCGCAGAACGGAAGCCTGAAAATCGACCAATACGTCTATGACCCGAAAAAGCCGCATGACGGCAAGGCGGAAATGACGGTGCTCGACAGCGCCTTCGCCTTCACCGGCGGGTGGATGGACAAGGGCGACAAATCCGACGTCAAAATGAATTTGAATTTCGGCACCATCGGCGTGCGCGGCACAAAAATCATGCGCGCGATGAACGGCAATGAATGCTGGATCTACCTGCAATCGGGCAATATCGACGTCTATAACAAGGGCGGCAAGGTGTCGCTGAAGCCAGGCGAAGGAACGATTATGTCGGCGAAAACGAAAGCCCCCGCCGCGCCGCATGTCTGGCCGAAAAAAGAAATCGAATGGATCTCCGCGAATGTCGCGGGTGATACCAAGGAATGGAAACCGTAACATGTTCGCCGTCACCGCCCCTGCTGTTGCAGGACAGGATGAGATTTTAACGCCCGAAGCCTTCGCGTTCCTGGAAGGCCTCGAGAAAAACTTCGGCAACCGCCGCCGTCTGCTGATGACAGAGCGCGCACGGCTGCAGCAAAAGCTGGATGGCGGCTGGAACCCGGATTTCATAGCCGACACGAAACACATCCGCGACGCCGACTGGAAAGTGCGCCCTGCCCCCGCCGATCTGCTCGACCGCCGCGTCGAAATAACCGGCCCGCCCGACCGCAAGATGGTCATCAATGCGCTGAATTCGGGCGCGAGCTGCTTCATGGCGGATTTCGAGGATTCGAACACGCCGACATGGGAAAACCAGATCAGCGGCCAGATCAACCTGCGCGACGCGAATGACCGCGCGATTGAATTCAAGGATGCGGCGAGCGGCAAGGAATATAAGCTAAAAGATAAAACCGCCGTGCTGCTGGTACGCCCGCGCGGCCTGCATATGGAAGAAAAACATCTGAAGCTCGACGGGCAGTTTCTGTCGGCATCATTCTTCGATTTCGGCCTGTACCTGTTCCACAACCGCACCGCGCCCTATTACTACCTGCCCAAGCTGGAAAGCTGGCAGGAGGCGCAATTGTGGAGCGACGTGATTTCATTCGCCGAAGATGCGCTGGAATTGCCGCGCGGCACGGTGCGGGTGACGGTACTGATCGAAACGATCACCGCAGCGTTCCAGATGGATGAGATTTTGCACGCGCTGAAGGACCACATCGTCGGCCTGAATTGCGGGCGGTGGGATTATATTTTCAGCTACATCAAGAAATTCCGCAACCGCGCCGATGTCATCGTGCCGGATCGCGGGTCTGTCACGATGACCGCGCATTTCCTGCGCAGCTATTCGCTGAACCTCATCAAGACCTGCCACCGCCGCGGCGCGCATGCGATGGGCGGCATGGCGGCGCAGATTCCGATCAAGAACGACGAAGCCGCGAACAATGCCGCGCTCGAAAAAGTCCGCGCAGATAAAACGCGTGAAGCGACAGACGGCCATGATGGCACTTGGGTCGCGCATCCCGCGCTTGTCCCCATCGCGAAGGAAATTTTCGACAAGTTGATGCCGCAAGCCAACCAGCTGGACAAGCTGCGCGAAGACGTGAACATCACGGCGGTAGACCTGCTGAAAGCGCCGGAAGGCAAGATCACCGAAGACGGTCTGCGCCGCAACATCAATATCGGGCTGCTCTACCTGAAGGCGTGGCTGGCGGGCAATGGCTGCGTGCCGGTCCACAATTTGATGGAGGACGCGGCGACCGCCGAGATTTCCCGCGCGCAATTGTGGCAATGGCGGCATCACAAGGCGAAGCTGGATGACGGACGCGTGATCGACGACAATTTCATGCATGCGATGCTGATGGACGAAGCCGCGAAGCTGGACGCCGACACATACACCAGCGCCGCCGCCGGCATGTTCGCCGGCATGGTGATGGCACCCGTGCTGGACGATTTCCTGACAACGAAGGCCTATGACTGGGTGCTTGAGGACGAGCGCGCATAGATGGAAATCGACGTCACCCAATGGCTGAGCCTCGCGCTGCGCTGGTTCCACCTGATGCTCGGCATCATGTGGATCGGCGCGTCGTTCTATTTCGTATGGCTCGATCTTTCCTTGCGTCCTGCCAAAGATAAAAAAGACCGTGACGCCGGCGTATCGGGCGAAGTCTGGGCGGTACATGGCGGCGGGTTTTACCACAAGAAAAAATATCTCGTCGCGCCCGAAGGCATGCCGGACGACCTGCACTGGTTCAAATGGGAAGCGTATCTGACCTTTATCAGCGGCTTCTTCCTGCTCTGCCTGATGTATTACTGGCAGGCGGATTTATACCTGATCGACACCGCCAAATACGCCTTCACCCCCGCGCAGGCGACATTTACCGGTTTGGCGTTCCTGCTGGGCGGATGGCTGTTTTACGATGAATTGTGCAAAAGCCCTCTTGGCGAAAACGTGAAAGTATTCTCCGTGATCTGGGCGCTTGCGCTGATCGCTGCCGCTTATGCGCTCAGCCAGATTTTCACAGGTCGCGGCGCGTTTATCCATGTCGGCGCGATGATCGGCACGGCGATGACGGCGAATGTCTTTGCGGTCATCATCCCGAACCAGAAAAAGGTCGTCGCCGCTCTGCTGCGGGGCGGCAAGCCCGATGCGAAATACGGCAAGATCGCCAAACAGCGGTCGATGCACAACAACTACATGACCCTGCCCGTGTTGCTGATCATGATCAGCAATCATTATCCGGTTTTATATGCGGGCGACTGGAACTGGGCGATCTTGGCCGCGCTCGGCCTCTCCTCATGGCCGTTCCGCCATTATTTCAACCTGAAGGACCGCGGCATCACCGATTACCGCTTCCTGGCGGCGGGGCTGGCCGGTTTTGCGCTGACGATCTGCGCGGCGTCAGGATTATTCGCCGCACCCAAACCTGTCCAGCATATCGACGCGGCGTCGCCTGCCGAAATCCGCCAGATCGTGCGCACGCATTGCAGCGGCTGCCACAGCGACACGCCGACCCATGCGAGCGTCACCGAAGCGCCGAAGGGCGTCGCGTTTGATACGATGGAGCAGATTAAACAATACGCACCGCGCATCATCGAGCAGGCGGTGAAGGCCGATACGATGCCGCTCGGCAACGAAACGGGCATGACCGATGCGGAGCGAGCGAAACTTGGCGCGGGACTGGCACAGCAAACCGTTGAGGAAAAACACTAAATTGCGTCTATCGCAACTTTTACTTGACGGATTATCGTAATTCTGGTAGCCTGAAGAAGAGTGAAAGGAAGCCAAAAATGTCGGGGAGTCCCGGAAAACCACCAAAAACCCCGAAAATAACGCCCTTCTTCCTTTATCTCCTCAAACTTCTCCGAACATTAACTGCCGCGATAAGTGCTGTAGCCGTAGGGCGAGACGAGCAGCGGCACGTGGTAATGGCTGTCGCCGTCGCTGATCCCGAACTGGATGGTGATGAGGTCCAGAAACGGGAATTTGGGCAGCTCGACGCCCATGCGGCGGAAATACTTCCCCGCCTCGAATTCAATCCGGTAGGTGCCGGGCTTGAAATCTTTCTCCGCCAGCAACGGCGCATCGACGCGTCCATCGGTGTTGGTCTTGGTCGCCAGCAGCAGCGTCGCCGCGCCGCCCGTGCCGAGCCGGAACAGGCGCAGACGCACCCCGTTTGCGGGGCAGCCATGCGCGGTGTCGAGAATGTGAGTGGTGAGTTTGCCCATCGTGAAATCTCCTTGTTTGTTTCGAGCCTAAGCCTTGCACAGATTCCGTCAAGAGCAAGCCGTACCCGCTTTCCGGAAATTCCCGTTAACGGCTCCCTAACCCCGTCCGCGTATCATGAAATATTCGCGTGGCGATGCGGGGGGAATTATGGCCTTATACTGGAATACTGCGGACAGAAAAATCACGGCGCACGGCAATACGTTGCGCGGATCGGTGCCGATGCGCGTCAAGCTGGGCGCGCCGCGCGCAAAAACCCCCGCAGCATGGGCGAAATATGGCGACAAAGAAAAAACCGCGTTCCAGAACTTCTAAAAAACCCGTCGCTGCGAAAAACGGCGGCAATGGCGAGCGCCCGCCCGCGCCCCCGCGCGACCCGCGCGATTACGTGGGCTATGGCGAAAACCCGCCCCATGCCAACTGGCCGGGCGGCGCGCGCGTGGCGGTACAGTTCGTCCTGAATTACGAGGAAGGCGGCGAGAACTGCGTGCTGAACGGCGACGCGGCGTCCGAAACATTCCTGTCCGAAATCATCAACGCACCGCGCATCGAAGGCCGGCATATCAGCATGGAGTCGATCTACGAATATGGCACGCGCGCGGGCGTATGGCGGCTGCTGCGGCTGTTCAAGAAATACAAGATGCCCGTCACCGTTTTCGCGGTCGCCCTTGCGCTCGAAAAATATCCCGCGATGGCGAAGACGTTTTTGCGCGAAGGGCACGAGATCGCTTCGCACGGCTATCGCTGGATCAATTACCAGGATATCGACATCAAGACCGAGCGCGACCATATGAAGCGCGCAGTGGAAATTATCGAGCGCCTGTCGGGCGAGCGCCCGCTCGGCTGGTATACGGGTCGCACCAGCCCCAACACGCGGCAGCTGGTGATGGAAGACGGCAGTTTCCTGTATGACGCCGATGATTACAGCGACGACTTGCCGTTCTGGTATACCGAGGCAGATAAAAAACAGCTGGTCGTGCCCTATACGCTCGACACCAACGATATGCGCTTTGCGGCGGCGCAGGGCTTCAATTCGGGCGACCAGTATTTCGCTTACTTGCGCGATGCGTTCGATGTTTTGTATGAAGAGGGCGAACATGCGCCCAAAATGCTGTCGATCGGCTTGCATTGCCGCATCGTCGGGCGCCCCGCGCGCATGGCGGCACTCGAGCGGTTTATCCAGCATGTGAAATCGCATGACAAGGTCTGGATCGCGCGCCGCATCGATATCGCGCGCCACTGGATGGAAAAACACCCGTATAAGGATGCGCCCCGTGGATGACGACAAGGAACTGTCGCGGAAACCCGCCGATGTCAGCCTCGATGAATTCCTGAAGATTTACGGCGGCATTTACGAGCATTCGCCGTGGATCGCGGAGGGCGCATTCAAAAGCGGCGCGACCACCGTGCGCGCGATGCATGACACAATGAAGAAAACCGTGGCCGCCGGCACCGATGAGCAGAAAATGGCGCTGGTGAAAGCGCATCCCGACCTCGCCTGCGCCCCTGCCGAGGCCGCGACGCTGACCGCATCGTCAGTGTCGGAGCAAAAGGGCGCGGGGTTGAAGGAGTGCACGCCGGAGGAATACGCCGAATTCCAGCAGCTCAACCGCGATTACAAGGCGAAGTTCGGCTTCCCCTTCATCGTCGCCGTGAAAGGGCTGCACCGCACCGATATCCTGCAGCTGTTCCGCCAGCGCATCAAGAACGACCCCGCGACCGAATTCGCAACCGCCCTGCAGCAGATTGACCGCATCGCCTATTTCCGGCTGATGGGGCTGCCGTAAAACTTGGCGTCATTATGGATAAAAAGACCCGAATCAATTGACGCTGCCACATGCATTTTCGGATAGTAGCGCTTCGATAAAACGCGCGAAGGAGCCGACCGATGCAAGCCCAGCCCGTCACCCCGATCCTCGACCCAAAAAAAATCCACGACACCGTCGTCATACTCGATTTCGGGTCACAGGTGACGCAGCTGATCGCGCGGCGGATACGGGAGATCGGGGTTTATTCGGTGCTGCTGCCGTTTAACGCGCCGATGGAAAAAATCCGCGACGCGAACCCCAAGGCAATCATCCTCTCGGGTGGTCCCGCCAGCGTGACGGAGGCGAATTCGCCCCGCGCCCACGAAGAAATTTTCACCATGGGCATTCCCGTCTTCGGCATCTGCTATGGCCAGCAGACGATGTGCGAGCAGCTGGGCGGCAAGGTGACGCCGAGCCCCAAGCGCGAATTCGGCCGCGCGCATATTTCGGTGGAAGATAACACCTCGCCCCTTTTCGCGGGCATTTGGCAGCCCGGCACGATGCCGCAGGTCTGGATGAGCCATGGCGACAGCGTCTCGGCCATTCCGGACGGTTTCAAGGTGATCGGCAAAAGCGACACCTGCCCCTATGCCGCGGTCGCCGACGAAAAACGCAAATTCTACGGCGTGCAGTTCCACCCCGAGGTCGTGCATACGCCCGAGGGCAAACAGATTATCTCCAACTTCATCCTCAACATCGCCAAATGCAAGAACGACTGGACGATGGCGATGTTCAAGGACGAGGCGATCGAGGCGATCCGCAAGCAGGTGGGCAAGGAACGCGTCATCTGCGGCGTATCGGGTGGCGTGGATTCGACGGTCGTCGCGGGGCTGCTGCATGCTGCGATCGGCGACCAGCTGACCTGCATTTTCGTCGATACAGGATTGATGCGCCAGAACGAGGGGCAGGAAGTGGTCGACCTGTTCCGCGACCATTTCAACATCCCGCTGGTGCATGAACAAGCGGGCAAGCTGTTCCTCGAGCGGCTTGCGGGCGTTTCCGACCCCGAACAGAAACGCAAGATCATCGGCAAGGCATTTATCGATACGTTCGAAGACGCGAAGAAACGCGCGGGCGAAGCGCCGTTCCTCGCCCAAGGCACGCTCTATCCCGATGTCATCGAATCCGTGTCCTTCACCGGCGGGCCGAGCGTCACGATCAAATCGCATCATAACGTCGGCGGCCTCCCCGAAGACATGAAGTTCAAGCTGGTCGAGCCCTTGCGCGCGCTGTTCAAGGACGAGGTGCGCGCGCTGGGTCTGGAACTCGGCATCCCCGAAAAATTCATCAAGCGCCACCCCTTCCCCGGCCCCGGCCTCGCTATCCGCATTCCGGGCGATATCACCGAAGAAAAACTGAGCATCCTGCGCAAGGCCGATGCGATTTTCATCGAGGAACTGCACAGCAACAAACTCTATGACGAAACCTGTCAGGCCTTCGCCGTGCTGCTGCCCGTGAAGACGGTCGGCGTGATGGGCGACGGACGCACCTATGACAGCGTCCTCGCACTCCGCGCCGTCACATCTGTCGACGGCATGACCGCCGACTACGCCCCCCTCCCCCACGAATTCCTCGGCCGCTGCGCCGTCCGCATCGTGAACGAGGTGAAGGGCATCAACCGCGTGGTGTATGACATCACGAGCAAGCCGCCGGGGACGATTGAGTGGGAGTGAAAACAAAGACCAATATTAAGAGTTTGCTAATTGGCACCTTGGCGGCTAGCTGCGGCGCATTTGTGGGCTACTTCAGAGATTATATCCTTGCATGGTTTAAAACAGATGTGGGCACCAGCGGAGTACCAATGTATGTTTATTTATATCCTCTGGTAGCTACGTCTATAGCAGCATCTTGCGCTATTTATGCTGCTCACAAAGCATTTTCTGCAGCCATGCTTGCAGATATACGAGAGCGTGAATTCAGGGCGGATGAATTAGAAAGGAAACGTCTTGCTTACGCCTGCTCACTTTTTTATGAACTGAGAAGAGTTTTAGCAACGTGCCAAACAGCTACGGGACATACTTACGACACCATCAAGACTTATATTGATGAAAATCAATTTGGCGTTCTTAAACATTTTATTACTGATAAAGTTTTTGTATTCGTTCCTAAATCGATGGAGGAAGGCTGGGAAGGTCAATCATGCTTGGAAAAAGATACTTTAAGGCTTCTGTATAAAATAAGAATAGATATTAACGAACTTATATCTACCACCCAATCGATGAAAAATCGTTGTGAAATAATTTGTAGCTCACTCGAAACCACTAAAAAGTATCCAAAAGATTCTATAGATAAAATGTATGATTGGTTAGAAGTAGCGAAGAAAGAGGCCGGAGAACTTGTCGACGAAATAGCGAAATTTAGAACCCATCTAATCGAAATATATAATGTAAAAGGATAAGTTGCGGTTGCTCGGGTTAAATTCTCGAGCGCAGTCCTTTCGCGAGAACTACGAATCTGGACGCAAGCAGGTATGACAGCGGTTTATTAGCTTCTATTCTTAGGTAATAGCACCTATAGATGGCGGCTTGGAACCTCCACGTTTCTTCGGCGTCACAGCATCCGCAAACTTCTTCTTCATCTGCCCCAGCTTTGTATGCTCTCGCCGGAATTGCGGTGTTTCGGGGTCAACTTGCGGCCCGTTGGGGTCGTATTTGTCCCAGAGGCGGTTGCGGAATTTGTTGTCGGGGTCGTATTTCTTTTTTAACGCGAAGAATTCATCGCTGCGCGGATAGGCCTGTTTGAACTGCGCGTCGGTGGCGTGCATCTGGTAGGGCAGGTAATAGGTGCCACCGGATTCAATCGCGGCATCGACCAGTTCGCGCGTCCATGTGCCGACTTTTTGGCGGGCTTCTTCGTTGTTCCATTGTTTGTAGTACAACACGAAGGCGAAGACATCGCCCTGTTGCGCCCATGCCATGACGCTGCCGGGGTCTTGTTCGGCGTGGCGGATGGAGACGTTGAGGGCATTCACATCATGCTTTTGCAATATCGCCGCCATTTTCGGCGCGAATTCGTCCAGCTTGTCCGCCGGCACGAAGTATTCCTGCAGCACGAAGGTAGTCATGGCGCGGGTGGAGGGTTCCAGTTCTTCAACATAGCGGCTGGCCTCGTAATTCCGCGGCACCACCTCGTCCGTCTTGAAGCGGATTTTTTCGTCGACCATCGGGCGCAGCTTGTTGACGCCGGGGACTTGCGTCATCGCGAAGATCGACAGGTATTCGGCGAGATAGACTTCCTTCTTCGGGCGTAGGCGGTCGGGCACGGTCGCGGGCTTGTCGGTTTTTGTATATGTCACCGATGTAATCGTGTCGTAATCGGGCGGGTAGAAATCGCCGTTGTGGAAGACGACATCCGCATTGCCGCGGATATTCCTGTCGAAAAATTCGGCGTAATCGGCGCGCAGCATTTTTGCGATGCTGCGCTCGACATTCACGTTATCGGCAAGATCCAGCTTGGCCTCGACAATCGCGCCCAGCCCGCCATAGCCGCCGATGGCGCCATAAAACAATTCGCTGTTCTGCGTGGGGCTCGCGGTTTTCAAATCGCCGTCCGCAGTGACGATCTTGATTTCCTTGACCGATTTGATGACAGGACCCTGCCCGATATAGCGGCCATGGGCATTGACGCTGAGCGCGCCGCCGACGGTGAAGTTGCTGTAGCTTTGCATGATGCTGACCGACAGATCGTCGGGGTCGATGCGGGCGATGACATCCTGCCAGCGCGCGCCGGTCTGCACGGTGATTTCTTTTTTCGCGGGGTCGTAACCCGTAACGGCGTTCAGCCCCGTCATGTCGATGAACAGCGTATTGTCTGTGCCGATCTGCCCGCCCATCGAATAGCGCCCGCCGCCGAACGACACGGGGCCGTCATGGGATTTGATCAGCTGCTGAAGCTCGGCCACGCTCGCGGGTTTCACGATCTCGCGCACATCGATCTGGTTCAGCTGGGTGACGTCGTTGACGGTTTTCTTCTTCATGATGTCGGGGACAATATGGGAAACTGGGGTCTTTGTCAATTCTGGCGCGTTTAGGTCTTCAAATCGCTGGAAAATTGGACATTCCGCACCGCGTCATATATAAAGAAGTGCAACCGAAACCCCCGTCCCCCGTGAGGTTGCCATGGCAAAAAAATCCACCCCGAAAATCAAAACCGAAAAAATCCGCGCGAGCGTGGGTTTGACGTTTGACGACGTTTTGCTGCTGCCGGGCGCTTCCGAAATCCAGCCGCTGGATGCCGATACCTCGACGCAAATCACGCAGGCGATCAAGCTGAACATCCCACTGCTCTCCGCCGCGATGGATACGGTGACGGAGGCGGAGGCCGCGATTGCGCTGGCGCAGGCGGGCGGCATGGGGATCATCCATCGCAACATGGAACCCGATATGCAGGCCGAACATGTGCGCCGCGTGAAGCGGTATGAATCGGGCATGGTTTTGAACCCCATCACCATCCACCCCGACGCGCCGCTGGCCGAGGCGCTCGACCTCATGAAACGCTTCCGCATTTCGGGCGTGCCGGTGACGAAAGCGAACGGGAAACTGGTGGGCATTTTGACCAACCGCGACGTGCGCTTCGCCGATAACCCGAAACAGCCGATCCGCGAATTGATGACATCGGAGAATTTGATAAAAGTCGTCAACAAGGTCGATAAATCGAAGGCGCGCAAATTGCTGCATGTCAACCGCATCGAAAAGCTGCTGGTCGTGGATGACGAAGACCGCTGCATCGGCCTTGTGACCGTGAAGGACATTGAAAAGGCGCAGCTGCACCCGACGGCCTGCAAGGACGATAACGGTTCCCTGCGCGTCGGCGCGGCAATCGGCACGGGCGAAGCGAATTTCGAGCGCGCGCAGGCGCTGATCGACGCGGATATCGATTTGATTGTGGTCGATACCGCGCATGGACATTCGAAAAACGTGATCGACATGGTGAAAAAACTGCGCCGCCATAACAACCGCGTGCAGTTGGTAGCGGGCAACATCGCGACGGCGGATGCGGCGAAGGCGCTGATAGATGCGGGCGTTGACTCGCTGAAAGTCGGCATCGGTCCCGGTTCGATCTGCACAACACGTATCGTGGCGGGTGTGGGTGTGCCGCAGCTGACCGCGATCATGGATGTGGCGAGTGCCGCATCGAAACAGCGCATTCCCGTCATCGCCGATGGTGGCATCAAATCATCTGGCGACCTTGCCAAGGCTGTGGCGGCGGGCGCGGATTGCGTGATGATGGGCGGAATTTTTGCCGGCACCGATGAATCGCCGGGGGAAATCATCCTCTACCAAGGCCGCTCTTATAAAGAATATCGCGGCATGGGTTCCGTCGGCGCGATGGTGCGCGGCTCGGCTGACCGCTATTCCCAAGGCTCGGTGAAAGAATCGCAAAAACTGGTGCCGGAGGGCATCGAGGGCCGAGTACCCGCCAAAGGCCCGATTGCCAACGTCATCCACCAGATGGTCGGCGGTTTGCGCGCGGCGATGGGCTATACCGGCTGCAAGACGGTCGCTGAAATGAAGCAGAAAGCCACCTTCATCCGCATGACCGGCGCGGGGTATCGCGAGAGCCATGTGCATGACGTGACGATCACGAAAGAAGCGCCGAATTACAGGGCGGATTAAGCACTTAGCGAGTCCGGATTCATTTCTTGACTCGGTCATAGGCACTATTATATAAAATCCTCATTGGGGAGTAGCCTCCACATCCTCCAGTTGGGCTGAAGCCAACATACTTGCATTTCGGAATGCATGGTTTCAGCAGCGGATCTTCCGCTTGGCAAGACCGATACATACGCGAAAGCCGTCCGGCTTGTTTTCGCGGGTGTATGGTCATGCAAAAGCCGGGCGGAGATCGAAGATGGGCATCTTTCAAACCACAATCCTTGCCTTCAGCATGTCGACCGATGCCTTTGCCGTTTCCGTTGGCAAGGGTGCTGCGCTGCGCAAACCTCATCTTTCCGAGGCGCTCCGCACCGGTGCGATTTTCGGCGCGATCGAAGGCATCACACCCATCATCGGCTGGGGCATCGGCCTTGCAGCCAGCCAGCATATTGCAGCGGTCGACCACTGGATCGCCTTTATCATCCTGGGCGCGATCGGGCTGAAAATGATCTATGAAAGCCTGCAGGCGGATGACGGGGTTGAAAAACCGATGCGACAGAGCATTGCGCGCCTGATGCTAACGGCGCTCGGCACCTCCATCGACTCAATGGCGGTCGGCGTGTCGCTCTCCATCCTCGGCACGCATATCGGCTGGACGGCGGTCGCCATAGGCCTTGCCACCTTCACGATGGTCACGATCGGCGTGATGACGGGGCAATATATCGGCAGCAAATACGGCAAGATCGCCGAAATGGCGGGCGGCGCGGCGCTGATTTTTCTCGGCACAAAGACGCTGTTCGAGCATCTGGGTTATATTTAACAGCTGAAATCGAGGCTGCCGGTTTTCACGACCGTCATGCCCGTACCGGCGGTCACTTTGCCAATCGTCCAGAACGGCTGGCCAATTTCTTTCAGTTTCGCGGCAAGTTCGGCGGGTTTGGATGTCGCAAAGACGAAACCGATGCCCATGTTAAAGGTGCGGTAGAGGTCTGCGCCGTCAAGGCCGGAGCGTTTGACGAGTTCCGTATAAATCGGCGGAATATCCGCAAGGGCCGGCAGGTAATCCAGCACGTAATCGAATGTATCGTTCATGCGCGGCACGTTTTCGAGCCCCCCGCCCGTGATATGCGCCATCGCATTGACCAGCGGCAGTACTTCTTTCACCACGCTCCAGTAAATGCGCGTGGGGGTGAGCGCCTGCAGCAGCAATTCCTTTTCGTTTTCGTTCACCAGCTTGCGCACCAGCGAATAGCCGTTGGAATGCACGCCCGATGACGGCAGCGCGATCAGCGTATCGCCGATGGCGACATCGCGCCCGTCTTTCAGGTCTTTCTGCAGCACTTCACCGACCGCGAAACCGGCCAGATCGTACTCCCCGGGGCCATAGACGCCCGGCATTTCCGCCGTTTCACCGCCGATAAGCGCGCATTGCGACTGTTTGCAGCCCTCGACCACGCCGTTGATGATTTCCTCAGCGGCGTTCAGGTCCAGCTTGCCGGTTGCTAGGTAATCAAGGAAAAACAGCGGCGTTGCGCCGGTGCAGATGATGTCGTTCACGCACATGGCGACAAGGTCGATGCCGATGGTGTCGTGCTTGTTCAGGCTTTGCGCGATTTTTACCTTGGTGCCGCAGCCATCCGTGCCAGTCGCCAGCAATTTGTCATCGGTGATTTTATAAAGCGCGGCGAAACCGCCGACCCCCGATACAACCCGCTCTCCATAGGTTGACCGCACCTTCGTCTTGATACGCTCGACAAAGGCATCGCCGCGCTCGATATCGACGCCAGCATCTTTATAGGTCGTTTTTTGCGGTTGTGTCATTTTATGTCCTTAATGGCGGAAATGGCGGCGCCCCGTAAACGTCATCGCGATATCGGAATCGTTGCAGGCTGCGATGACATCTTTGTCTTTCACGCTGCCGCCCGGCTGCACGATGTATTTGATGCCGGCGGCGGCTGCGATGCCGATATTGTCGGGGAACGGGAAGAAGGCATCCGACACCAATACGGCGTCCGACAAATCTTTGTGCCCGTTTTCATGCGCTTTTTCGACGGCCTGTTTCATGGAGACAAGGCGATTGGGATTTCCCATGCCGGCGCCCACCATGCTGAAGCCCTTGTCATTCGCTATGAAGATGCCAATCGCATTGCTCTTCAGGTGCTTGCAAGCCATCACGCCGAAGCGCGCCAACTCGCCGCGTGCGCCGTTGAAGGGGCGGTTGGTCATTGGCTTGAAATCGGCATCCGCGCCCTCGTCCTCCTGCTGCACGACCCAGCCGCCGGAAATGGAGCGCACCATCATCGATTTTTCGGTGCCCGTATAGGTCGGCAGCGCAATCAGGCGCAGGTTGGGTTTCGCGGCAAAAACTTTTTTCGCTTCATCCGTATAGGACGGCGCGACAATCACCTCGACGAATTTATTCGACAACCATGCGGCGATATCCTCGGCGACCGGCTGGTTGAAGCACAAAATACCGCCGAAGCTGCTGATCGGGTCGCCCGCCCAAGCTGCTTCCAGCGCCGCGAGCGGCGTCTTGGCGAGCGCGAGGCCGCAGGGGCTGAGATGCTTGATGATGCTGATGGCGGCAGGATAACCTGCGACGCCCAATGCCGAAATATCGCCGCAGCTGCGCCATGCGGCGTCGGCGTCCAACAGGTTATTATAGGACAGTTCCTTGCCCTGTATTGGCTCTGCCCCCGCAAGGCCGGCGTTGAACGGGTCGGCATGCACCCATGACTTCTGGTGCGGGTTTTCGCCGTAGCGTAGCGGTTTGCCGGAGCTGACCGGTATCGACAGCGTGCGCTGCTCCTCCGCCCATTCGCTTTCCATACGCGCCGATATCAGCGCGTCGTATTCGGCCGTATGGCGGAAAGCCGCAAGCGCCAGTTTCTGCCTCGTCTCTGCACGCAGCTTGCCGCCCGTCTCGTTCAGGTCGCGAATGACCATGCCGTATTGCGACGGGCTGGTAACAGTGCCGACAGCAGCGTAATTTTTGGCCGAGGCGCGGATCATGGTCGGGCCGCCGACATCAATATTCTCGATAATCTCTGCCCAGTCCTTGCTCTTCTTCGCGGTCGCCTCGAAGGGGTAAAGGTTGCACACCACCAGATCGATGGGCTCGATTTTCAGGTCTTTCGCCTGCGCTTCATCCTCTGCATGGCCGCGGCGGAACAGCAGCGCGCTCGAAATCTGGAAGCTGAGCGTCTTCATGCGGCCGCCGAAGGCTTCGGGGTTGCCGGTGACTTTTTCCACGGGTGTATAAGGGATGCCGAGGCCTTGCAGAAACTTGCCCGTGCCGCCGGAGGAAATGATTTCCACCTTCAGCGCCTGCAGCTTCGCCGCCAGTTCCTCCAGCCCTGCCTTGTCGCTGACACTGACCAGCGCGCGCCTGACGTTAACCAGCCCGTCGTTCATGGCTTTGCTCCCCTTTTAAAATCCGCAGCATGTTGTCGAAAATAAGCGCGCCGTCGCCTTTTTCCGGTTTATGTTCATGCGTGTTGCGATAGGTTTCACCAAACATGAACGCTTCCGGATGCGGCATCAGCCCCAGCACCATGCCGGACGGATCGGTCAGCGCGGCAATGCGACCATACGATCCGTTGACGTCTTCGGTATAGGTGAGCGGCACGAGGCCCTTCTCGAACAGAGCCTGATATTCTTTCTGTTCCTCGCCTTTTTTAAAGGCAATGCGGCCTTCACCGTGGCGGATCGGCAGTTCGATCTGCGCCTTCTCCAGCCCTTGCGTCCATTGGCAAACGCTTTTCGCGTTCACATCCAGCGTGACCCAGCGGTTAATGAAGCCGCCTTGCTCGTTTGCGGCGAGCGCGAGGATGCGCTCGCCGGCATCGGGATAGGGTAGCAGGCCCAGCTTCACCAGCACCTGAAAACCGTTGCAGATGCCGATGACGGGCTTTTTTGCCTCGACCATTTTAAAGAATTTATCGCCAAGCTTGTGCCGGATTTTCAGCGCAAGGATCTGGCCGGAGCCCAGTTCGTCGCCGAAGGAAAACCCGCCGGGAATGGCGAGGCCGTCCGCAGTTTTGAGCATCTCGGGCGCAGCGATCAAATCATTCACATGCACCGTCTTCGCCTGCCCACCCGCATGCTCCAGCGCAAAGGCCGTTTCACGCTCGCAATTGATGCCGTCGCCGCAGACCACGATGAAGAGAGGTTTATTCGCCATCGTCAGAACCCTTTCCGCCAAGCGGCCACGATATCGGCAAGCGCGATATTTGCACCATCGACCAGCAATTTATCATCGCCAGTCACTTGCCCAATCAGTGTCGCAACCGGCAGTAATTTATCAAATGCCGTACGTTGCTCCGGCGACACGCTGACCACGATGCGCCCGGGAGCTTCGTTGAACAGCGCATCTGCGCCTTTCACGGTTAGTGCCGCGCCGAGCCTGCCGCCCGTCATGCCTTCGGCAACGACGACCAGCAAGCCGCCTTCCGATACGTCATGCGCCGATTTGATGCAGCCTGATTTCAGTGCCGCATTGAACTGGCGGTAGAGCGCAAGGTTTTTGGTAAGGTCGATCGCGGGGCCGTTATCCTCCGCCACATGGAACAACGCGGCGTATTCGGACGCCGCCAGGCCGCTGCCCGCTGCTCCCAGCAGATAGATATGGTCGCCAGGGTCACGGAAGCTGCTGCCGACCGACGATCCCATCTGCACCTTTGCCATGGCTGTCACCATCAGCGTGGGCAGGCAGCTGATATTGATGTCCTGCCCACGACCGTCCTTGCAGCGGAAATCGTTTTTCATGCTGTCCTTGCCGCTGACGAGCGGCGCGCCATAGGCCTTGCAGATGTCGTACAACCCTTCGCAGGTACGGACGAGCTGCCCCAGTTTATAAGCGCCTTCCGGATTTTTTGGCGAGACGACAGGATCGGGCCAGCAGAAATTATCGAGCAGGCAGAGCGTATCGGGATCGCCGCCAGCTGTAACGACATTGCGCACAGCTTCATCGACCGCGAACTGCGCCATGCGGTAGGGATCGAGGGGTGACATGCGGGGGGCCATGCCGCAACCTACCGCGACACCGCTATCAGACGAGCCGCCATGCGGCTGCAGCCAGATGACGCCCGCATCGGACGGGCCATCGGATTTGCAGCCCGCGAAGGGTTTCACATGGGTTGCCGCCTGTACTTCATGGTCATAGGCGCGCACCCATTTTTCCTTGGAGGTGATATTGGGCGATGCAAGCAGTGTCAGCAGCGCTGTTTTCACATCGGGTGCAGGAACGCGTTTCGCCTTTAATTCGGTTGAAGCCGACCAGTGGGGGCGCGGCTTGGGCGCTGACCATTCGGCCTTCAGCTGCATCTGAGGCAGAGAATTATGCAGGAAATCGAGGCTCAATGATCCGGTGAGTGTGTCTTTATAATACACATCCAGCCGCCCGCTATCGTTGAACGCGCCGATATTGGTGGCGACAACGCCCCGGCGGGTTGCGAGTTCGATAAATGCCTTCACTTTCGCGGGCGGCACGGCGAGCGTCATGCGTTCCTGGCTTTCGCTGACCATCAACTCCCATGGGCTCAGGCCTGGGTATTTGACCGGGCACAATCCCAGATCAAGCGTCGCACCGCCCGACATCTGCGCCATTTCACCGACGCTGGACGACAATCCGCCCGCGCCGTTATCAGTAATGGCGGAGAACAGACCGAGGTCGCGCGCCTCCAGCAAAAAATCCGCCATGCGTTTCTGTGTGAGCGGGTCGCCGATCTGCACTGCTGTTGCGGGCGCATTTTCGTCCAGCTCCAGCGAACTGAAGGTCGCGCCATGGATGCCATCCGCGCCGATTGCGCCACCGACCATCACGATGCGGTCGCCGTTGTGGAGTTTCTTTTCGGATGAATCGCGGCCATCGGGCAGCACCGGCGGCATGACGCCGACCGTGCCGACGAAGACGAGCGGCTTGCCCGCATAATCGCGGTCAAAAAAGAATGCGCCGTTGACGGTCGGGATGCCGCTTTTGTTGCCGCCGTCCTCGACGCCCTTGTGCACACCTTCCAATATGCGGCGGGGCGGCTTAGGGCCGACGGGCATGAATTGTTCTTCGCCCTTTTCAGGCATGGTTGGCGGTGCGAAGCAGAAGACATCGGTGTTCGCGATAGGACGCGCGCCGAGGCCACAGCCGAGAATGTCGCGATTAACACCGAGGATGCCGGTCAGCGCGCCGCCATAAGGGTCGAGTGCGGAGGGACTGTTATGCGTTTCCACCTTGATGCAGAGGTCTATCTTTTCATCGAAGCGCACGATGCCGGCATTGTCGCTGAACACGGAAATCAGCCAGTCGATGCCGCGTTCCTTTTCAATCTCTTTCGTTGCGCGCTTGATGTAGGTTTTGTAGAGGCTGTCGATGGTTTTTGTCTTGCCATCCGCGCCGGTGAAATCGATCTTGGCGGCGAAAATCTTGTGCTTGCAATGTTCGCTCCAGGTCTGCGCGAAAACTTCCAATTCCACATCGGTCGGCGACTGCGGCAGGCCCTGTTTTTTGCGCAACGCCTGCACATCCGCGTCGCGGTAATGGTCGCGGATATGGTGCAACTCCTGCATCGTCATGGCGAGCGTGCGGTCGCGGCTCAGCTGCTCCAGCTCTTTGTCGTGCAATTCAAGCGACACTTGCTCCACCTTGGGGGCGTGAGTCAGGGCAGTCTTGGGCAGTTTCACATCGGTAAAGCGCGGCAGCTTCAGAAATTCGTCATATGTCCAGACATCGATTTTCTGGATCAATTCATTGGCCAGCAATTCGCGGCCGACCTTCTTGGCACCTGCCGCATCGAGCGTTCCGAACATGAAATAAAGGCTTCCGCTCGCAACCGCCGCCTGCAACCCAGTAAAGGCTGGGTTTTGCGGGAAGGTGTAGGTCGCACCATCCAGCTGCGCGAGGTAGAGCACGGGATCGGCGAAGACTTTTGCGACATTTCCGGCCAAATCGTTGGCGGGGGACTGCGGCGCAATTTTATAAACTTTGACTTCTTCAAGCGCGGTCAGCGGGACGCCGAAATATTCGCGCGCTTGCCCTGCCCATTTTTCAAGGCGGCGGTCGGGAATTTGAGAGGTGACTTCGACGCGGACGGGGGCGGCCATGACCATGATTACGATGCCTTCTTCTTGCCAAGACAGACGATGCGGCGGTCGGTGCCGCGGATTTTTTCTACCGACCAGCTGCCCGCGATCAAATGGCGCAGGAATTCGGCGTAAATATCGTATTCCAGCTGCATGCCGCGCGCGCGGAAGCTGTCGAACTCCTCGTTTTCGTCGCGCTCGAAGGACCGCTGCAGGATGATTGGGCCGCCGTCCACTGTTTCATCGACAAAATGCAGCGTGACACCCGCGATTTTCACGCCTGCGTTATAGGCCTGCAGGTAACTATCCATGCCCGGAAATGCCGGCAGCAGCGAGGGATGGATATTCACGACGCGGTTGACGCCCAGTTTTTCGTCGTAAAATTTATGCAGGAATGCGGGGCTCAGGATGCGCATATAGCCGGCGAGGAAAATCCACTCGACGCCGTTCAACGCAAGGGTATCAAGAATGGCCTTTTCGTGTTCTTCCTTGGATGCGCCTTTCTGCTTCGCAACGACTTCGCAGGGCGTGCCGAATTTTTGGGCGCGCTCGATGACGCCCGCATAGGGCTGATCTGTCAAAACCAGCAACGCATCGATGCCGGTCATTTCCTTGCAATGGCGCAGGATGTTTTCGGCATTGGTGCCGTTGCCGGAGGCGAAGACGGCGGCGCGGATGGCAGGTTTATTTGCCAATGTCTTTCCTCCAATGCGCGCCGTTGAACTTTATGGTATCGATGGCGCGATAGGCGCTGGCGCGGGCATCATCGATATTTGCGCCAAGCGCAGTCACGCCCAGTACGCGCCCGCCTTCATTCGTCCAGCCGCCGTCTTTTTTCTTCGCGCCCATGACGAACAGCAGGTTATCGTTTGACCCGTCCAACAATTTTTCAGGCAGCTCTATTTTTTGTCCCAGCTTCATCGTGCCGGCGAATGTTTCAGGATAACCTTCGGATGCCATCACGACATGGACGGCGGCTGATGCGCGGAGCGTCACTTTATTATCGCCCAACTGCCCTTGCGCGGCTTTCAGGAACAGCGGCGCGATATCGTTTTCGATGAGCGGCATCAGGATTTGCGTTTCCGGATCTCCGAAACGGGTATTGAATTCGATCACATTCACCTGTTCGCCGTCGATCATGAGGCCAGCGAACAAAATGCCGCGGAACGGCGTGCCGCGCTTATTCATACCGTCGATCACACGTCGGAAAATGCCGTCATTCACGAATGCTCGCGCGGCGTCAGACGGCCAGCCCTTGGGCGCATAACCGCCCATGCCGCCGGTGTTCGGACCTTGGTCATTGTCACGCACACGCTTGTAGTCGCAGACAAAGCCGAGCGTCGTAAATGCGTTGCCGTCGCAGAGCGCGAAGGCGGAGACTTCTTTCCCCGCGAGTTTTTGTTCCAGCAGGATACGGTCACTTTTCACCGTGCAGGCAGGGTCTAGCATGAAGTCGTGGAGCGTCTGCACGGCTTCCGCGCGGTCATGGGTGACGACGACGCCCTTGCCCGCCGATAGTCCATCGGCCTTGATGACAACACCCGCGCCTTCGACATCCCAGTCCTTCAGCGCAGCGACCGCAGAAGCGTGATCGCCGCAGACCTTGAACGGCGCCGTCGGGATACCGCATTCGGACATGAATTCCTTGGCGAAGATTTTGGAGCTTTCCAGCTTCGCGCCGTCTTTCGTCGGGCCCATCACGGGAATACCAGTCGCGTTCAACGCATCGGCGACCCCCGCCTCTAGCGGCTTTTCGGGACCGATGACGACAAGCGTGATGTCGAAGTTCTTGACGGCGGCGAGGACTGTTGCCACATCGGCAGGGTTGCCCGCATGACATTTGACCTTGGCGAGCGTCGCCATCCCGTCATTGCCGGGCATGGCATGGATGGTATCCACCGCCGGTGATTGGGCAAGTTTCCATGCCAGCGCATGTTCACGCCCTCCGCCGCCCAAAAGCAATACCGTTTTCGCGGAATGGCTCACGCGACTTCCTTTTTAGGAAGAATCTGTTTTACGACTTCATCGAGCCCCCAGGCATCGGTAAAAACCGGTTTGCCATGGAATTTATTCGACAGCGCCGAGGCGAGGCCTTTGTAAATCATCTCGACACGCGTTTTCACGACGGGCGACAATAAAGGCGGAGACACACCGAGCTCTTCGGTGCAGATTTTTTTCCAGTCTTTCTCGCCGCGCTCCTTGGCAAGTTTTTTACCCTGTTCCAGACCCGCATACCATGCCGTGGGGCGGTAGAAACCGCGCAAGGCTTCTTTCGACAAATGCTGGCCGTCCTTGATCAGGCGCAATTCATCAGGACCGATAGAATCGACAAGCATGAAATCACGGCTACCGCTGGCATTTTTGCCCTCGAAACCGAATTCCAGCTTGCCGTCCCACAACTCCACGCCGATTTCGGCGAAGCAGTCTTTCAGGCGAATGGAAATCAGGCGGGCGAGCGCGCCGAGGCTGCGGAATTCGTCGTCCGACAATCCGGCGATGCGTTGCGCTTCCTCATAGGGAAGGTAACGGTCGGAGGTTTCGAGCTTGGTCGAATATTCGATGACTGGCACGGCGAAGCTATCGCCTGTTTTGGGAGGCGCGCTAAGGCCGAGTGATTTGAAATAGGCCGCGTCGCCCGTCCGTTGTAAGAGCGAGCTCCCTTCCGGCACGCCGAAGCGGAAGATCACCTCGAGCGGGACTAGCGCGTTTTCAGGTTTCGATTCATAGGCCGTGTAATCCCACAGCAGCTTGCCGTCGATGACGCTGCTGCCGGGTTCGTGGACGGCGACGGGCGTCACCGACAGACAGCGCGTGGGGGAAATGAATTCGCGCTGCAGCGGGATTTGTTTCGCGTCGTGGTCGACGAGGCCGAGCGAATGGTGCTTTAGGCCGGATTTGCGCAGTGCGAGAAGTTGCGGGTCGTTTTCCATTCCTTCCGGCGCTTTCCAGTCGAGCCAAGTGGCGGGGCGGCCAAGATAGTCGAAGAAGAACCAACCCATGAAGGCAAGCGAGGCCCCCTTGTCGGTCAGCAGGTCGGGCATCTGGCCCCAGTCGAAGATGGAATAGCGGTCGGAAAATTCGAAAATATAAGGAGCTTTGCCCTTTTCACCCCGCACGTTTTTGACGGAGCCTTCATAGATCATTGCCGGTAATGTCATGCCGCTCTCCCTTGTGCCTGTTTTGACGATGCAGAAAGGCGCAGCGCGGCATGCACCGCGTTACGCGTATTGTTGGCGCCGACCCACAGGCCGCCCTGATTGCTCCAGTTGAGGAGCTGGACGTAGGATTCCGGCTTCGCAACGTCGGATTTGGCGACGACCGGCACGTGCAGGCAGTAATCATCGGGCTGGATATCGTTATCGCCCATGACGAGCCGCACGTTAAAGGCATCCGTCGCAGGCTGCGCGCCATGCGATACTTCCGCGCCCTTTTCTTTCGCCGCGACGCGCGCTTTTTCGATATCGGCCAGAATGTCCGGCGTTTCGGTGCGGGTGACAAAATGGATCTTGGCGGGGGTTACGGCGGTTTTATATTTTTTCAGGAAGGCGACGATGGCATCCGGCTTCTGCGGGCCTGCCGTCATCACCGGCACGCCCGGCGGCATCTGCGCAATAGAAGCGAAGCTGTCGAGCCCTCCGAATTGCGAGGGCACGGCGACCCCAAAGACGGGAATTTTCACCATCGCGGCGACTACACCCGGCAGCGCGGCGGCAAGTCCCGCGCCGGCGATCACGGCATCGCCCTGCCATGTGTTCATTTTGTGCTGCAGTTTTTCAAGGTCGCGATGGGCGGAGATGACTTCATATTCGGTATCGAAATGCGGCTTCAGCGCACCGACCAGCGGCAGGGATATGTTTTCATCCGACTTGCTGCCGAAGACTACAAAAACTTTCATGCTTGTTCCCCTCTATGTTTAAAAAGTTATCCCGCCGCGCGTGCCTTCTTGCGCTCTCGCGCGTAGTTTTCCGCTTCCGTCACCACGGTCGGATATTTCTTGTTCACGCAGGCCATGCAGAGCTTTGTCGTGCCAATGGCCTGACGCAAATCTTCCTCGTCCAGATATATAATTTTCTTCACGCCGATCATCTCGGCCATTTCCTCGATCGTCTTGTTGTGCGCAATCAGGTCTTTTGAATCGGGGAAATCGACGCCGTAGAAGCACGGATAGCGAATGGGCGGGCAGGTGATGCCGAGTGTGATTTCCTTGGCGCCGTGTTTTTTCAGCAGCGAGATGATGCGAATGGACGTCGTGCCGCGCACGATGCTGTCGTCGATCAGGAAAATATTTTTGCCAGCGATTTCGCTGACGATGGGGCTGAGTTTCAGCTCCACCGCATGTTCGCGCTTGTCCTGATTGCTCAGGATGAAGCTGCGTGCGACGTAGCGGTTTTTGATTAGTCCTTCGCGGTAGGGCAGTTTCAGCGCATCCGCCACGGAAATAGCGGCGGTGCGGCTGGTATCGGGTACCGGCATCACGACATCGGGGGCGATTTCGCCCGCCTGCATCGCGGCGGTCGCCTTGAAGCCCAGTTGCACGCCAAGTTTCAGGCGCGCGCCATAAACGGTCTGGTGGTCAATGGCGCTTTCGGCCCCCGAGAAATAAACCCATTCGAACATGCAATGCGCGCGGTCCGGCTCTTTCTTCACAATCGCGCTCTGGAAGTTGCTGTCCATGTCGATGAAGAACACTTCGCCCGGTTCGATATCACGCAGGTAGGTATAACCGAGATAGGTCATGGCGACTGTTTCGGACGCGACGCACCAATGCTTCTCGCCGTCGATCTCCTTGAGGCCCAGCACCATCGGGCGGATGCCCTTAGGGTCGCGGAAGCCGACCATGCCCTGCCCCGCAATCAGGCTGAGGACCGCGTAGCCGCCATTGACGGTCTCGAACATCTGGGCGACCGCTTGCTTGATATTCTCGAAGGTGAAGGTTTGTTCGGTCGGCAGAGGCTGGCCGTTCATGAGGAAATGGCCGAAATAATGGATCAGAGCCTCAAGATCGTTTCCGGTCAGCAGCTGGTGCCGGAATTTCTCCGACAGTTCAGCCTTCAATTGATAGTAATTGAGCGCATTGCCGTTATGGACCATGCCGAGGCCGAAGGGGATGCCCTCCACCATCGGCTGGATATCGCGCTTGCCGTCGCTGCCTGCGGTCGCGTAGCGCGTATGGCCTATCGCCATGAAGCCGTTCAGGTTTTCGATTTTTTTCTGGTCGAAGACCTGCGCCACAAGGCCGAGGTCTTTTTCCATAGCGAACATTTTCGTGAAGGTGTCATAAGTAAGGATACCGGCAGCATCCTGCCCCCGGTGCTGGAGCGCAAGCAGGCCGCGATATGCCTCATACGCCGCAACGGAGGACACTCCTCGACTCTCAATTTTATGAGGGCCGATGATGCCGATAATTCCACACATTTATTGATTCACCTGTTGTTCAGGGAGGAGGATTTGTGCCGCCACTATACGCATTTCGGTCAAATCAATGCGAGTCATTTTTACAACAAAAAACGCCGTGTTTACGGCAAAAACCGCGCTTTCACCCTATGTTGGCGGGCGCAGGATTGATATGGTGGGGGAACGCTTTTTTCCAAGTCTTTTAAAGGAATTTTCATGTCGCTCGCCAATGACGCCCGCGTCAATTCGATCATCACCCGCGTAAAGAACCTGATTACCAAGCCCGAAGCGGAATGGGATGTCATCGCGGGCGAGAGCGCGACCATTCAGGGGCTTTATAAAAACTATGCGATGATCTTGGCCGCCATTCCAGCAATCGTTGGCTTCCTCGCTTTCGTCATCATGGCGCCCAAGGCGATCGGTCATGCGCTGCTGGCGATGATCGGCAGTTACATTCTGACGCTGCTCGGGATTGCCGTGCTGGCCTTCGTCGTCGATTTCCTTGCGCCGAAATTCAAGGGTACGTCAAACCAGATCAACGCCTTCAAGCTCGCCATTTATTCCGCAACGCCGGCATGGATTGCAGGGCTGTTCCTGATCATCCCTGTCCTCGGACCGATCCTTGTGCTGGTGGGTGTGGTTTACTCGCTGTACCTGTTCTTCCTGGGCGTGCCCAAGCTGATGAAATGCCCCAAAGACCAGGCGGTTGTTTTCACCATCGTCGCGCTTGTCGTGAACGTTGTAGTGCAGATTTGCCTGCGCGCACTCGTTTAAACTTTTACTGTTTCAAATAAACCCTCCGCCCCAACAGGCCGGAGGGTTTATTTTTTGCGGGAGGCGGCGGCATCGGCAAGGCGTTGCGCCATGTCTGTGGCCGCCAGCATATCGGCGAAGCCGTGATCGCGGATATGATTGTAAAGCGTGGCAATCTTCAGCTTGCGCCCGTCACTGGCCGAGGGGGTCCACATTTTAGCAGTAAGCGCCTCGGCAAAATCACGTTCGAGATATGCGCGTTGCATCAGAGCGGCTAGGCTATGGCCGGTCAGCATATCGAAAGATTTTCCGTCCCGCGCCGCCATTCCTGCCAGCACATGCAGCGTGAGTTGCGCAAGTTCCGGCTTGTGGAAGGCCGCGATATTGGGCGTGCGAAGCGATGATTGCTTGTCAATGTTCGAGCCATAAGTAGCGGCGATAGGGCTGCCATGGATCTTAAACTGCGCATGCGCCCATTTGTCGTAGGACAGGCGGATCCGGTCATGAAGTGTTTCAAGATCGTCGTTTTTAAATTCCGGCAGCGCTTTCGTTTTTTCGAAAACTTCGATGGGGCTGTTCTTGCGCTCCGCTTGGTCGAGCGGGCGCTCGTTCAGCATGTAATACGAAATCAGGTTCATCTGGGTGAAGCTGCGGCCCAGCTGGTCTTCGTCGAACTGCGTGACCTTGCCGTCCTTACTTTTCGGCTGCAATTCGGCGGAGGGTCGGTTTTTAAGAACCCAGTAAAAAGCCCGCACGGGCGGGACGCTGCCCTGCAGCCCGTATTCAAACAACAGTTCCATATGATCCAGCTCGCGCTGTTTGTCTTTGTGTGCATTGCCGCTAATCATGCCGCCATGCAGGTCGCCGCCCCAAGTGGCGTATGAATTGCGGCCTTCGTCGAGGTTGGGGTTGGAGATTGCGATCTTGTTCTCGATATTCGCGAACAGCATGATTAGAACCTGCCGCAACCGTGCCTGGATGTTTTCATAGGCGAGAGAGTGGCTGTCGATGGCAGTCGATAGCACTTGCCCGCCGATTTCTTCAAAGCGCGATTTCAGCTGCGCAATCGCCTGTTCCAATATCGCGGGCGAAGTGTCTTCCTTGCGCGTACGTAGCACAGCTGCGAGTTCAGCCCGGATTTGCGCTTCACGCGTGTCATCCACCGCGCCGGGGTTCACGACGCTGAAAATTTCAGCATAGGTTTCCACCAGCCGCTGCACGTTGCGGTATTCGAATTTTCCGCCGATGCCTTTATACGTTTCGCTCTCCGGCGTTGTGCCGCCCTCGACCAGCGTTTGCGCGGCGCGCAGGGTTTCGTCGGAACTGTTGTCGGTGCCCATGTAAACGCAGGTGAGCATATGCGACATGATATTGTCGACCACATCGCCCTTGGCCGCCAGCACCGCCTGACGGAACGGCAAATGCGGCATGGCATTGAAGAAACCATCCACGCCCAACTCGTTTACAGCAAGTTCGACCATGAAACGAATTTTTGCGGCGTTATAGGCGGAATCTGCGCCACCGGATAAGGCCTGCGCAACGCCGGAGATTTTATTTTTGCGCAGGTAATCGAATAGCCAGAGCAATTCGTTGCGCAATTCCTCCTCCATCTCGCGCAAGGGACCGGTTTCCCACGCGGCGGGACCATCTTGCGTGGCAGGT